>NZ_JBEZKL010000061.1:0-43070 GCF_040704695.1 Streptomyces sp. NPDC048411 | reverse complement strand
GCCGCGGTGCTGACCGCGGTCCGCGAGATCGGCGATCGGCTGCGGGAGGCCGGGATCAGGGTCCGGATCGACGACCGCACCGACACCCCGTTCGGCCGCCGCGCGGTCGACTGGGAGCTGAAGGGTGTGCCCGTACGGATCGAGATCGGTCCGCGCGACCTGGAGAACGGCACCGCGATGCTGGCCCGCCGCATTCCCGGCGGGAAGGAGCCGGTCGCGATCGAGGCGCTGCCGGCCCTGCTCCCGGCGGTCCTGGAGGAGGACCAGGCGACGCTGTTGCGCGAGTCCCGGGCCCGCCGCGAGTCCCGCACCAGCGAGGTGTCCACCGTCGACGAGGCCGCGGAGGCGGCGGCCGCGGGCGGCTGGGCGCGTATTGCGTGGGACGTCCTCGGCCCGGCGGGGGAGGCCCGGCTCGCGGAGCACGGGGCGTCGGTACGGTGTCTGGTGGCCGAGGACGGGTCGGTGCCGGAGTCGGACGACGCCCCGGGTACTGTCGCCGTCGTGGCCCGCGCCTACTGACCCCCCCGGGCGCTCCCGGAGCCGTCGGAACCCCGGCGCGGAGGCACTGTCTACGCACCGGGGCGTACCCGGCACTACGCACCGCCTTGGTGTGAGCTGTGAGAGTTCTCCACAGATCTGCGCACCCGCCCTCGTCAGGGCGCATCAATGGCAACTGACTGGTACGTGCAAATTATTTGAGATGCCCCGGAATAGGAACACCAGGGCACTCGCGCTCGTTGTCACGACGTGAGCACGACACCACCTGTACTTGCCGCAGAGCTGGCACAGGCGTGGGCCGACATTCAGCGGTACCACCCCGAGCTGCCCGATCTTGCCGCGCCAGAGTCCCTGATCGGAGAGTCGTCGTCCGCCTGTGGCGCCGAGCTCTCATTCGAGCGACTGCTGCATGAGGCAGTCCATGGAATCGCCGCCGCACGAGGTGTCCGCGACACCTCCCGCGCCGGCCGCTACCACAACCGCAGATTCCTCGCGATCGCCGAGGAGCTGGGCCTCGACCATGCCGAGGAGCCCCACCCCAGCAGTGGCTTCTCGCTGGTCACGCTCAATCCCGAGGCGAAGCGCAGGTACCGCCCGACGATCGAGCGGCTGCAGCGCGCCCTCAAGGCGCACACGGTCGCCACCGCCGCCGACACCAAGCGCTCCTTCCGCGGGCCCGCCGCCCGGCACGGCTCCTCCGGTGGAGGCGTGCGGGTCAAGGCCGTCTGCGACTGCGGACGCAACGTCCGGGTCGTTCCCTCGGTCCTCGCCCAGGCGCCGATCGTCTGCGGTGGCTGCGGGAAGCCGTTCCGTATCCCGGAAGCCGCGGTCGCGGTGGGGTGACCCGACGTGGTGTGGCACAATGGCAAGCTGTACTCGACAGTCGCACAGGACCCCTCTCTCCTCCGGCTGACGCGTCCATCGGGCACCCGAGTACCGCAACCCCACGTGGCATCTTTGTTGTGCCCAACCACGTCATAGACCAGGAGACACCACTCCCGTGGCAGTCAAGATCAAGCTGAAGCGTCTGGGCAAGATCCGTTCGCCTCACTACCGCATCGTCGTCGCCGACTCCCGTACCCGCCGTGACGGCCGGGCCATCGAGGAGATCGGTCTGTACCACCCGGTGCAGAACCCCTCGCGCATCGAGGTCAACTCGGAGCGTGCGCAGTACTGGCTGTCTGTCGGCGCCCAGCCGACCGAGCCGGTTCTCGCGATCCTGAAGCTCACCGGTGACTGGCAGGCCCACAAGGGCCTCCCGGCCCCCGCGCCGCTGCTGCAGCCGGAGCCCAAGGCTGACAAGCGCGCCCTGTTCGAGGCCCTGGCCAAGGACACCGGCGAGGAGTCCAAGGGCGAGGCCATCACGCAGAAGGCAAAGAAGTCCGACAAGAAGGCTGACGAGGCTGCTGACGCTGCCGCGCCCGCCGAGTCGACCGAGGCCTGAGCATGCTCGAGGAGGCTCTCGAGCACCTCGTGAAGGGCATCGTCGACAACCCCGACGATGTGCAGGTCGCCTCGCGCAACCTGCGCCGTGGTCGTGTGCTGGAGGTCCGGGTTCACCCCGATGACCTCGGCAAGGTGATCGGCCGCAACGGCCGCACCGCACGCGCACTGCGAACCGTCGTGGGCGCCATCGGCGGCCGTGGCATCCGCGTCGACCTCGTCGACGTGGACCAGGTTCGCTGACAGAGTTGAACACCGGCACGGGCCGGGGAGGGCCATGCGCCCGCCCCGGCCCGTCGTCGTATGACAGGAGAGACACAAGGTGCAGCTGGTAGTTGCGCGGATCGGCCGCGCCCACGGCATCAAGGGCGAGGTCACCGTCGAGGTACGCACGGACGAGCCGGAGCTCAGGCTCGGACCCGGGGCCGTACTCACCACCGACCCGGCCGCGAACGGACCACTGACGATCGAGACCGGCCGGGTGCACAGCGGCAGGCTGCTGCTGCGTTTCGAGGGCGTACGGGACCGTACGGCGGCCGAGGCCCTTCGGAACACCCTGCTGATCGCCGACGTCGACCCGGCGGAACTTCCGGAGGACCCCGAGGAGTTCTACGACCACCAGCTCATCGACCTCGATGTGGTCCTCGCCGACGGCACCGGGATCGGCCGGATCACCGAGATCTCGCACCTGCCGTCCCAGGACCTCTTTATCGTGGAGCGCCCGGACGGCAGCGAGGTGATGATCCCGTTCGTCGAGGAGATCGTCACCGAGATCGATCTGGAGGAGCAGCGCGCGGTCATCACCCCGCCGCCCGGCCTGATCGACGACAGCCAGGCCGTGGTCGCCTCCGCGCGGGACGACGAGGCTGTCGAGCAGGAGAACGAAGCCTGATGCGGCTCGACGTCGTCACGATCTTCCCCGAGTACCTGGAACCGCTGAACGTCTCGCTCGTCGGCAAGGCCCGCGCCCGCGGCCGCCTCGATGTGCACGTGCACGATCTGCGGGACTGGACGTACGACCGGCACAACACGGTCGACGACACCCCGTACGGCGGCGGTCCCGGCATGGTCATGAAGACCGGTCCGTGGGGCGACGCCCTGGACGGGACGCTGGCGGACGGGTATGAGACGGGGGCGCACTCCCCGGTGCTCGTGGTGCCCACGCCCAGCGGCCGCCCGTTCACCCAGAAGCTCGCCGTGGAACTCTCCGAGCGACCGTGGCTGATCTTCACCCCGGCCCGCTACGAGGGCATCGACCGCCGGGTCATGGACGAGTACGCCACCCGGATGCCGGTCGTCGAGGTCTCCATCGGCGACTACGTGCTGGCCGGCGGGGAAGCCGCCGTACTCGTGATCACGGAGGCGGTGGCCCGGCTGCTGCCCGGCGTGCTCGGCAACGCCGAGTCGCACCGCGACGACTCCTTCGCTCCCGGCGCCATGGCCGATCTGCTGGAGGGCCCGGTCTTCACCAAGCCGCCGGAGTGGCGCGGCCGGGGCATTCCGGACGTCCTGCTCAGCGGTCACCACGGGAAGATCGCGCGCTGGCGGCGGGATGAGGCGTTCCGCCGCACCGCGCTCAACCGGCCCGATCTGATCGAGCGCTGCGAGGCGAGCGCCTTCGACAAGAAGGACCGTGAGATCCTCTCCATCCTCGGCTGGTCCCCGGAGCCCGGTGGCCGATTTTGGCGCAGGCCGGAAGCCGTGGAAGAATGAGCCGCTGCTGTACGTCCGGTGTGCGCCCCTGCCACAGGGGGAACGACGCCCGCCCGACGCGGTCAGCACCCCATCTCCTTACGATCTCCCGTCGATGACCTGTGGCATCGGCGAAGAAAGCAGACAACATGGCTTCCCTGCTCGATGGCGTCAACGCCGCTTCTCTGCGTACGGACATCCCGGCGTTCCGTCCCGGTGACACCGTCAACGTCCACGTGCGAGTGATCGAGGGCAACCGCTCCCGTATCCAGCAGTTCAAGGGCGTAGTCATCCGCCGCCAGGGCTCTGGCGTCAGCGAGACCTTCACGGTCCGCAAGGTCTCCTTCAGCGTCGGCGTCGAGCGCACCTTCCCGGTGCACAGCCCGATCTTCGAGAAGATCGAGCTCGTCACCCGCGGTGACGTCCGTCGCGCCAAGCTGTACTACCTCCGTGAGCTGCGCGGCAAGGCCGCGAAGATCAAGGAGAAGCGCGACAACTGAGCCAGTGCCCCTCCCGGCAGACTTTGCCCCGTCGCAAACGCTGCCGGTCACAGCACTGGCTCCCAGCTCCACGGTTCGGCCGGATAAGCTCTGGCCCCGATGGACATGGAAGCAGAGCACACGGAGCGCGACCGCTCTTCCGCACCCGAAGCAGGGGCGGAGGGGAGGTCGCGCTCTTTGCGTATCCCGCATCGGTTCGCCTCGTTGTCGTGGCGGCGCGCAGCCTTCCTCGGCGCCGCCTGCTCGGTCTTCCTGCTGCTCTTCAGTACCTATGTGCTGCAGCCGTTCCTGATCCCCAGTGGCTCGATGGAGTCCACCCTGCGGGTGGGGGACCGGGTGCTCGTCAACAAACTGGCGTACCGTTTCGGCTCCGTACCGCACCGCGGTGACGTGGTGGTCTTCGACGGCACCGGATCCTTCGTCCAGGTGGCACCCGCCGAGAACCCCGTCACCGGGCTGCTGCACGGCGCGGCAGCGTCCCTGGGGCTGGCGGAGCCTGCCGAGACCGACTTCGTGAAGCGGGTGGTGGGCGTGGGGGGCGACCGGGTGGTCTGCTGCGGCAAGCGGGGCAGGATCGAGGTGAACGGGCAGCCGGTGGACGAGGAGTATCTCCATTCCGGCGACGACCCGTCCCGGGTGGCCTTCGACATCGTCGTCCCCGACGGCAGGCTGTGGATGATGGGCGACCACCGGAGCAACTCCCGCGACTCCCGTGACCATCTCGGAGAGCCCGGCGGCGGCATGGTGCCGGTCGACATGGTCATCGGCCGGGTGGACTGGATCGGCTGGCCGCTGGGCAGGCTGGGCTCGATCCCGGAGACCCGCGCCTTCGACTCCGTACGGGTACCCGGCGGGACGCATGGGTAACCGCGGACGGGCGAGCGGCGCGTCCGACGCTGACGTTCCGCTGCCGACCGGCACCAGGCCGACGGTCGCGCGCTCGCTGCCGACCCGGGCGGAGCGGCGCAAGCTGGCACGCCGGGTCAAACGACGGCGGCGCAGGTCCGCCGTGAAGGAGATACCCCTCCTCATCACCGTGGCGCTGCTCATCGCACTCGTCCTCAAGACGTTCCTGGTGCAGGCCTTCGTGATCCCGTCCGGGTCGATGGAGCAGACGATCCGGATCGGCGACCGGGTGCTGGTGGACAAGCTGACGCCCTGGTTCGGATCCAGGCCCCAGCGCGGCGACGTGGTCGTCTTCAAGGACCCGGGGAAATGGCTGGGACAGGAGAACGTCGCGAAGAAGGATCCACCCGTCGTGGTCAAGCAGGTGAAGGAAGTGCTGACCTTCATCGGGCTGCTGCCATCCGACGACGAACAGGATCTGATCAAGCGGGTGATCGCCGTCGGCGGTGACACCGTGAAGTGCTGCGACAAGGACGGCAGGGTCACCGTCAACGGCGTACCGCTCGACGAGCCCTATCTGCATCCGGGCAATCCGCCCTCCACGCTCAAATTCGAGGTAAAGGTTCCGGCCGGCCGAATCTTCGTCATGGGCGACCACCGCTCCAATTCCGCCGATTCGCGCTTCCACCTGGACGAGCCGGATCACGGCACGGTCTCCGAGGACGAGGTAGTGGGGCGAGCTGTCGTCATTGCCTGGCCCTTCGGGCACTGGCGGAGACTGGAAGAGCCCGAGACGTTCGCTTCGGTCCCGGACGCGCGCGCCGGGACGTCGGTGGCGTACGCACCGTCGAATAGTGTGTCGTCCCAGGACCTCAATGGAATGGTCCGGCTCCCGACCCCTGCGGAACTCCCGCTCGTTATGGGAGTGGTGGGCCTGCACCGACTAGGGGGCAGGCGGTGGCACGGAGTGAGGAGTGGATGTGGGGGATTTGGCGGTCGGCGCACGATCCGGACACGACGAACCCGAGGACCGGCCCGAGAGCGAAAGGTCTGCCGAGGCGACGCCGGGCCGGGCGGAGAGTGATGGCGACTCCCCGGACGGTGGTGGCAGGGCTCCGGGGAAGCCACGCTCCTTCTGGAAGGAGCTGCCCCTGCTCATCGGTATCGCGCTGATTCTGGCGCTGCTGATCAAGACGTTTCTGGTGCAGGCGTTCTCGATTCCCTCGGAGTCGATGCAGAACACGCTCCAGCGGGGCGACCGGGTGCTGGTCGACAAGCTGACCCCCTGGTTCGGCTCCGAGCCGCAGCGCGGCGAGGTCGTGGTCTTCCACGACCCGGGCGGCTGGCTGCCGCCCGGCGAGTCGGCGCCGGAACCCAACCTTGCGCAGAAGTTCCTCAGCTTCATCGGACTGATGCCGTCCGCCGAGGAGAAGGACCTGATCAAGCGGGTCATCGCGGTTGGCGGTGACACGGTGGAGTGCAGCAAGAACGGGCCGGTCGTGGTCAACGGCAAGGCGCTGGACGAGCAGTCGTTCATCTACCCGGGGAACACCCCGTGCAGCGACGAGCCGTTCGGTCCGATCAAGGTGCCCGAGGGCCGTATCTGGGTGATGGGCGACCACCGCCAGAACTCCCTGGACTCCCGCTACCACCAGCAGCTGCCGGGCGGCGGCACGGTCTCCAACGACGAGGTCGTCGGCCGAGCCATCGTCGTGGCGTGGCCGATTAACCGCTGGGCGACCTTGCCGGTCCCGAGCACCTTCGACCAGCCGGGGCTGAACGCCGCGATGGGGCTGGCGCCGGGAGCACTCGGTGTAGCCGGAGCACTGCCCCTCGTGTTGTGGCGTCGCAAGAGGCTGACCGCCGGGCGTACTGCCGGGTAGGGTGCCGACTCGGATCAGCGATTGTCGATCTCCGAGGTGGGGGACGCTGGGATGAGTGGAACAGGACGTACGGGTGACGGCCACGGCCGGCTCGGCAGCATGCTGTCGGGGCTGGCCGTGGCCGTCGGCTGTGTGCTCTTCCTCGGCGGGTTCGCCTGGGTGGCGGTGATGTACAAGCCGTACACCGTGCCGACCGAATCGATGACGCCGACGGTGAACGCGGGTGACCGGGTGCTCGCGGAGCGGGTGGACGGCGCCGAGGTGCGCCGCGGTGACGTGGTGGTCTTCAAGGACCCCGCGTGGGGCGACATGCCCATGGTGAAGCGGGTCGTGGGCATCGGTGGCGACAGGATCGCCTGCTGCGAGAAGAACGGCAGGCTCACCCTCAACGGCAAGCCCATTGAGGAGCCGTATCTGCGGACCAAGGGCCTCGCCTCGGTGAACAACTTCACGGCGGAGGTGCCCAAGGGGCAGCTCTTCCTCCTCGGGGACGAGCGCAGCGGCTCCCTGGACTCCCGGGTCCACCTCGACGACCCGGGGCAGGGTTCGGTACCGCGCAGTGCCGTGCAGGCCCGGGTGGACGCCATCGCATGGCCGATGAACGGGATGATTGAGCGACCGCAGGCGTTCGCGGACCTTCCCGGCGGGGTGTCGAAGCCCGGACCGCTGAAGCTGCAGATCGGGGCCGTGCTGGCGGGTGTGGTCCTCATTGTCGGCGGCGCGGCGTACGGGCCGATCGCAGCGCGGTCCGCACGGAGCAGGCGCGGACAGAGCGGGAAGGTGCCTGCGGGTGCCCGCTGAGGCCCGGAAGGTCGCCCGGGTGATCCTGCTCGACCCTGACGACCGCATTCTGCTGCTGCACGGCTACGAACCGGACAACCCCGACATCACCTGGTGGTTCACGCCCGGAGGCGGCCTGGAGGGCGACGAGACCCGCGAGGAGGCCGCGCTGCGCGAGCTCGCCGAGGAGACCGGGATCACGGACGTCGAGCTCGGCCCCGTGCTGTGGCAGCGCATCTGCTCCTTCCCGTTCGACGGGCGGCGCTGGGACCAGGACGAGTGGTACTACCTGGCACGAACCGCGCAGACCGACACGGATCTGAGCGGGCTCACAGGGCTGGAACAGCGCAGTGTCTCGGGCCTGAGGTGGTGGACCTGCGCCGAACTGTCGGCGGCGCGTGAGACGGTGTACCCGACCAGGCTCGCCGGGCTGCTGCGCACGCTGCTCGACGAGGGTCCGCCACGTACGCCAGTGGTTCTGGCCCCCGAAATCGTCTAAGCCTTCGGGGGCGCGGGAGCCTGGCGCACAATAGGTGGACGCACGGCTGAAGGGGAACATGCCAATGAGTGCCGAGGACCTCGAAAAGTACGAGACCGAGATGGAGCTGAAGCTCTACCGGGAGTACCGAGATGTCGTCGGTCTGTTCAAATATGTGATCGAGACCGAACGGCGTTTCTACCTCACCAACGACTACGAGATGCAGGTGCACTCGGTTCAGGGTGAGGTCTTCTTCGAGGTGTCCATGGCGGACGCGTGGGTCTGGGACATGTACCGGCCCGCCCGGTTCGTCAAGCAGGTACGCGTCCTGACCTTCAAGGACGTCAACATCGAAGAACTCAACAAGAGCGATCTCGAACTCCCGGGCGGCTGAGCCGTTCCGGCGGTCGCCCGTCCGTCCGGGTGACGGAGTTGTCCACAACCGCTGAGTTGTCCACCAAGATCCACCAGCGGGGCTCGGACACGTCAGAGTCGGTGCTGGAGGTGGTGCCGACATGAACGCACGGGGGGCACTCGGGCGGTACGGCGAGGATCTGGCGGCGCGGCTGCTGACCGACGCCGGCATGGCCGTACTGGAACGGAACTGGCGCTGTCGCGCCGGTGAGATCGACATCGTCGCGATGGACGGGGACGCGCTGGTCGTCTGCGAGGTCAAGACCCGCAGGGCGGGGGCGTTCGAGCATCCGATGGCGGCCGTCGGCCCGGTCAAGGCGGACCGGCTGCGGCGGCTCGCCGAGATCTGGCTCGACCGGAACGGCGGCCCGCCGCCGGGCGGGGTGCGGATCGATCTGATCGGCGTGGTGCTGCCCAGACGGGGCGCGCCGGTCGCCGAGCATGCGCGCGGGGTGGCCTGATGGGGTTCGCGCGGGCGTGCTCGGTGGCGCTGGTCGGCGTCGAAGGCGTGGTGGTAGAGGTCCAGGCGGACCTGGAGCCGGGGGTGGCGGCGTTCACCCTGGTCGGTCTGCCGGACAAGAGTCTGGTGGAGAGCCGGGACCGGGTCAGGGCCGCCGTGGTCAACTCCGGGGCCGAGTGGCCGCAGAAGAAACTCACGGTCGGGCTCTCCCCGGCTTCCGTGCCCAAAGGAGGCAGCGGCTTCGATCTCGCTGTCGCGTGTGCCGTACTCGGCGCGGCCGAGCGGATCGATCCCTCTGCCATCTCCGATGTGGTGATGATCGGGGAGCTCGGCCTCGACGGCCGGGTGCGGCCGGTCCGCGGTGTGCTGCCTGCCGTGCTCGCCGCGGCGGAGGCGGGGTACCGGAAGGTCGTCGTGCCCGAACAGACCGCGGGCGAGGCGGCGCTGGTGCCCGGGGTTTCGGTCCTCGGGGTGCGGAGCCTGCGGCAGTTGATCGCCGTGCTCAGCGACGAGCCGGTGCCCGACGAGCGGGAGAGTGACGAGGAGGGACGCCCCTCCACGATGCTGGCGGGGCTGATGGTGCCGGGCGCGGGCATCGGCACCGGACTGGCACGGGTCTCCGCACAGGGCGAGGGACATCGCCCGGACCTGTCGGACGTCGCCGGCCAGGAGACGCCGCGTCTGGCCCTCGCGGTCGCAGCGGCGGGCGGGCATCATCTGCTGCTCTCCGGACCCCCGGGCGCGGGCAAGACCATGCTGGCCGAGCGGCTGTCCGCGATTCTGCCGACCCTGACCCGGCAGGAATCCCTGGAGGTGACCGCGGTGCACTCGGTGGCGGGCATTCTGCCGCCGGGCGAACCGCTGGTCACCCGGGCGCCCTACTGCGCACCGCACCACTCGGCGACGATGCAGTCCCTGGTCGGCGGGGGGAACGGATTGCCGAGGCCCGGGGCGGTCTCGCTGGCCCACAGAGGTGTGCTGTTCCTGGACGAGGCGCCGGAGTTCTCCGTCCGGGCGCTCGACGCGCTGCGCCAGCCGTTGGAGTCGGGGCATGTGGTGGTGGCGCGCAGCGCCGGGGTGGTGCGGCTGCCCGCCAGATTTCTGATGGTGCTGGCGGCCAATCCCTGCCCCTGCGGGCGCCACACCCTCATCGGTGCCGGTTGCGAATGCCCGCCCTCTTCGGTCCGCCGCTACCAGGCGAGACTCTCCGGGCCGCTGCTCGACCGGGTGGATCTGCGGGTGGTCGTCGCGCCGGTCACGCGCGAGGACCTGATGAGCCGCGGAGGCCGGGGCGAGTCCACGGCCGTCGTCGCGGCGCGGGTACGGGAAGCCAGGGCCCGGGCAGCAGATCGACTTGCGGGCACGGGATGGACCACCAACAGCGAGGTGCCCGGCCATGAGCTGCGAACCCGGCTGCTCGCGGCGCCGGGGGCGCTCATGGAGGCCGAACGGGACATGGAGCGGGGACTGCTCACCGCGCGGGGACTCGACCGGGTGCTGCGGGTGGCGTGGACCGTCGCCGATCTGCGCGGCGCGGATCGCCCGGAGGCGTCCGATATCGCGGCGGCCCTCGAACTGCGGACCGGGATCGCCCGGGGAGCCTTGGCCCGGGGCGGGGCGTCATGACGCCGGAGTCGGTGGGAGACCGCGAATCAGGGCGCGGGCAGGAGGCGGTGGGCGGCCGGCAACCGGTACGTGCGCCGGGGACGGTGGGTGAGCGGGAGCGGCTGGTACGGGCTGCGCTGACCCGCGTGCTGGAGCCGGGGGACGAGCACGGTGGCCGCTGGCTGCGCCAAGTCGGCGCCGTCGAGCTGATGCGGCGGCTCACGGCCCGGGACGGGACCGCGGAAAAGCTGAGCGGCATGACGCCGAAGCGGCTCGCCGGATACCGGTTGCGGGTCGGGTCCGCCGAGCCCGAGCGGGACCTGGCAGCGGTCGCCGCGGTGGGCGGCCGCCTGGTCTGTCCCGGTGACCGGGAGTGGCCCAGCCAGCTCGACGACCTGGGCGACTCCAGGCCGACCGCGCTCTGGGTGCGGGGCCGGCCCGATCTGCGGCTCTGGGCGCTGCGTTCCGTCGCCGTGGTCGGCGCCCGCGCCTGCACTCCGTACGGGGCGCATATGGCGGCGAGCCTCGCTTCCGGGCTCGCGGAGCTGGGGTGGGTGGTTGTGTCGGGCGCCGCGTTCGGGGTGGACGGGGCGGCACACCGCGGCGCACTCGCAGCCGGCGGGGCGACCATGGCGGTCCTGGCCTGTGGTGTCGACGTCGCCTATCCCCGAGGCCACGCCGAGCTGATCGGACGCGTGGCGGAACAGGGTCTGGTCATCGGCGAGTTGCCGCCGTCCGATCATCCGACACGCGGCAGATTTGTCCTTCGGAACAGGGTGATTGCCGCGTTGACGCGGGGAACGGTCGTGGTGGAGGCGCAATACCGCAGCGGCTCGCTGGTCACGGCGCGCAGGGCTCAGCAGCTCGGCCGCTTCACCATAGGGGTTCCGGGACCTGCCACCAGCGGGCTGTCGGCGGGGGTCCATGAACTGCTCCGGGGTGAAGGCGTCCTGGTCACGGACGCCTCGGAGGTGGCCGAACTGGTGGGGGACATCGGTGATCTCGCTCCCGTCCGACGCGGCCCTCTGCTTCCCAGGGACCTGCTGGACGCCGTCTGCGCCCGGATCCTCGACGCCCTCCCCTCCCGCGGTTCCGTCAACGCGAGGGACGTCGCCCGCACCGCGGGGACCGGCGCCGACGAAGCGCTCGGCAAGTTGTACGAACTCCACTCACTGGGGTTCGTCGAACGTGTTAGCGATGGATGGCAGTTGACGCGGCGGTCGGCATGCGATGGGGACGCGCGGCGAGGCGGTCCTTGACCTGGAGCATTCGGGTGAAAAGGTGATGCTGATGACCTCGGCGGATCCTTCAGCGACCCCTCGGGGACCGCTGCACAGGCGACGGGCCCGGAGCGTAGTCGTGTCCGTTCCCCCAGAAGTACCCGGCACCGATGCTCTATCCTGCGCGGACCGCGACGCTTCAGTCACGCTACGCTCACAAGGAATCCGGCTCAGACACAAGTCCCCCAGCACTTCACAGCAGAACGGCTCAAGGCACCACATGCCCCAGCACACCTCCGGGTCTGACCGCGCAGCAGTGCCACCCGCTGCGCGTGGCACTGTGCGCCCCCCTGCCCCCTCATCGCTCGACGAGTTGTGGCGTTCGTACAAGTCCACGGGCGACGGCCGGCTGCGGGAGCAGCTGATCCTTCACTACTCGCCGCTGGTGAAATACGTCGCGGGCCGGGTGAGCGTGGGACTGCCGTCCAATGTCGAGCAGGCGGATTTCGTCTCCTCGGGAGTCTTCGGACTGATCGACGCGATCGAGAAGTTCGACATCGAACGGGCCATCAAGTTCGAGACGTACGCGATCACGCGCATCCGCGGCGCGATGATCGACGAGCTCCGGGCGCTCGACTGGATCCCGCGCTCCGTACGGCAGAAGGCGCGGGCCGTGGAGCGCGCCTACGCGACGCTGGAGGCGCAGCTGCGGCGGACCCCGTCCGAGGCGGAGGTCGCGGCGGAGATGGGCATCGCCCTGGAAGAACTGCATGCGGTTTTCAGCCAGTTGTCGCTGGCGAACGTGGTCGCGCTGGAGGAGCTGCTGCATGTCGGCGGCGAGGGCGGCGACCGGCTGAGCCTGATGGACACCCTTGAGGACACCGCCGCCGACAATCCGGTGGAGGTCGCCGAGGACCGTGAGCTCCGCCGGCTGCTCGCCCGGGCGATCAACACGCTGCCGGACCGGGAGAAGACCGTCGTCACCCTCTACTACTACGAGGGGCTCACCCTTGCCGAGATCGGCAACGTGCTCGGGGTGACCGAGAGCCGGGTCAGCCAGATCCACACCAAATCGGTGCTGCAGCTCCGCGCGAAACTGGCCGACGCGGGACGTTGAGCAGGCGTCCGGCCGGGCGATGTCGGCTGCCCGGGCCCCTCTCGAACACCTGCCGCCGTAGAGTGGATCCGTGCCCAGGATTCGAGCGGCCTCCGTGGCCGAGCACCGGACCATGCAGCGCGGCGCCCTCCTGGACGCTGCCCGCTCCCTGCTGTCCGAGGGCGGTACGGAGGCGTTGACCTTCCCCGCTCTCGCCGAGCGCACGGGACTTGCGCGGTCCTCCGTCTACGAGTACTTCCGTTCCCGCGCGGCCGTCGTCGAGGAGCTGTGCGCCGTCGACTTCCCCGTCTGGGCGGCCGAGGTCGAGAACGCGATGGAGCGGGCGCAGACGCCCGAGGGAAAGATTGAGGCGTATGTACGCCGCCAGCTCGATCTGGTCGGGGATCGGCGGCACCGCGCTGTCGTCGCCATCTCGGCGAGCGAGCTGGACGCGGGCGCACGGGAGAAGATCCGGGCAGCGCACGGCGGGCTGATCGCCATGATCGTCGAGGCGCTCGGTGACCTCGGCCATGAACAGCCGAGGCTGGCGGCGATGCTGCTGCAGGGCTCGGTGGACGCCGCCGTGCGCCGTATCGAACTGGGTGTGGCGGAGGCGCCCGGGGTGATTGCTGACACCGCCGTCGCCATGATCCTGCGGGGCGTACGGGGCTGACGCCCGTACCCGGCCGCCGCGATGAGAAGCACGGCAGGGTCTGCGTACCCGACGGCGCCCGGCGCCCGCGGCTCCGGTACGCCGAAGACCGGCAGCAGCCGCGAAGGACCCCGCCGCAGCAGCGCCGGAGGCAGCAGCGACAGCGGATCCAGATACGCGTCACCACGCCGCAGCCCCCAGTGGAGACACCCGGACTCGCAGTGGAACGGCCCGGCCTCCATGACCGCGACCGGCTGGCCGGCGCGGACCTCGTCACCTTCCGAGACCAGCGCCCGCACCGGCTCGTACGTCGTGCGCAGCGGCGGATCACCGGTCCCCGCCACCTCGATCGCCAGCACCCCCCGTCCTGCGACGCGCCCTGCGAACGAGACCCGGCCGTCGGCGGCGGCTCGCACCCGGGCACCCGGCGCGGCGGCGAGGTCGACGCCACGGTGCCCCCGCCCGTAGGTGCCGGCCGGCGGGGCCCACCCCCGTACGACCACGGGCCGCCCCGCGAGCGGCCACGCGCGCCCGCCGTCCGGTGTGAGGTCGTCCGCGGCGGCGACGCCCGCACCGCACAGCATCGTGAGCACGGCCACGAACGCCGCCGCGAGCGCCGCCCGGGCGCGGCGAGCCGTCGGTTCTGGTGTGTATCGCATGACCCGAACCGTTCCGCACCCGGCGGATCCGTGGGGATCATGGGCCGGATCTGTGGACTACTCGCCGGTTGTGGACAGCGCCGTCACCCGGCACTCGACGGGTCCCGTACACTTCTTGTGGCGATCCGGGTCACCGGGTCGACTTCGCACGCCCCGCCACCTCCCTCTCTGTGGACGGTGGCCGCGCTCCTCGGTCCCTTGTGGCACGGCGCGTCGGGGCGTCAGGCGCGACCGCAATCCTGCGGTTGCGACAACCGAGTACCTCAAGGAGTACGGCCATGGCCGTCGTCACGATGCGGGAGCTGCTGGAGAGCGGCGTCCACTTCGGTCACCAGACCCGTCGCTGGAACCCGAAGATGAAGCGCTTCATCTTCACCGAGCGCAACGGCATCTACATCATCGACCTGCTCCAGTCGCTGTCGTACATCGACCGCGCCTACGAGTTCGTCAAGGAGACCGTCGCGCACGGCGGCTCCATCATGTTCGTGGGTACGAAGAAGCAGGCCCAGGAGGCCATCGCCGAGCAGGCGACGCGCGTCGGCATGCCGTACGTCAACCAGCGTTGGCTCGGTGGCATGCTCACCAACTTCTCCACCGTCTACAAGCGCCTTCAGCGTCTGAAGGAGCTTGAGCAGATCGACTTCGAGGACGTGGCCGCCTCCGGCCTCACCAAGAAGGAGCTCCTGGTCCTCTCCCGCGAGAAGGCCAAGCTGGAGAAGACCCTCGGTGGTATCCGCGAGATGCAGAAGGTGCCCAGCGCCGTCTGGATCGTCGACACCAAGAAGGAGCACATCGCCGTCGGTGAGGCGCGCAAGCTCCACATCCCGGTCGTCGCGATCCTCGACACCAACTGCGACCCCGACGAGGTCGACTACAAGATCCCGGGCAACGACGACGCGATCCGCTCCGTCACCCTGCTCACCCGCGTGATCGCCGACGCCGTCGCCGAGGGCCTCATCGCCCGTTCCGGCGCTGCGACCGGCGACCAGAAGCCGGGCGACAAGGCTGCCGGTGAGCCGCTCGCCGAGTGGGAGCGCGACCTGCTCGAGGGCGACAAGAAGGCAGACGCCGAGGTGCAGACGTCCGCCGAGACCGAGAAGGCCGCGGACGCCGCCGAGGCGCCGGCCGAGGCCGCTGCCGAGGCTCCGGCCGCGGACGCCGAGCAGGCCTGACAACTCCGTCACGGCTGAATGACGGCGGGGGCCGGTGCCACAGGCACCGCTCCCGCCGTTCACCCGTAGATCTTTCAGACTTCGAGAGAGAACACAGACTCATGGCGAACTACACCGCCGCTGACGTCAAGAAGCTCCGCGAGCTCACCGGCGCCGGCATGATGGACTGCAAGAAGGCGCTCGACGAGGCCGACGGCAACGTCGACAAGGCTGTCGAGGAGCTCCGTATCAAGGGTCAGAAGGGCGTCGCCAAGCGCGAGGGCCGTTCTGCCGAGAACGGTGCCGTCGTCTCCCTCATCTCCGAGGACAAGACCTCCGGCGTCCTGCTCGAGCTGAAGTGCGAGACGGACTTCGTCGCCAAGGGCGAGAAGTTCCTGGCCGTCGCCGACGCTCTCGCCGCCCACGTCGCCGCGACCTCGCCGGCCGACCTGGCCACGCTGCTCGCCTCCGAGATCGAGGCCGGCAAGACTGTTCAGGCCTTCGTCGACGAGGCCAACGCCAACCTCGGCGAGAAGATCGTCCTGGACCGCTTCGCGCAGTTCACCGGCGGTTACGTGGCTGCGTACATGCACCGCACCATGCCCGACCTCCCGCCGCAGGTCGGCGTCCTGGTCGAGCTGGACAAGGAGAACGCCGAGGTCGCCAAGGACGTCGCGCAGCACATCGCCGCCTTCGCCCCGAAGTACCTCAACCGCGACGAGGTCCCGGCCGAGACGGTCGAGAACGAGCGTCGTGTCGCCGAGGCCACCTCTCGCGAGGAGGGCAAGCCCGAGGCCGCCCTTCCGAAGATCGTCGAGGGTCGCGTCAACGGCTTCTTCAAGGACGTCGTCGTCCTGGAGCAGGCCTTCGCCAAGGACAACAAGAAGTCCGTCCAGAAGGTCCTGGACGAGGCCGGTGTCACCCTGAAGCGCTTCTCGCGCATCAAGGTCGGCATCTGAGTCCGTCCGCGAAAAACGGTGGACCCCGATAGGGTCCAGTGCAGTCGTCGGCCGCACACCTGCCGTACGACCGCAGATCTGACGAGGAGGCCATTGCCGCTGAGGGACACCAGACCCACCGGCAATGGCCTTCTTCGTATGTGCACGAGGAGAATCTCCATGAACAAGGGCGCGGACGCCGCCAAAGGTGACCACAAGCGCGAGGACGGCAAGGTGGCCGGACGCTTCATGCTGAAGCTGTCCGGGGAGGCATTCGCCGGCGGCGGGGGTCTCGGCGTCGACCCCGATGTCGTACACGCCATCGCCCGGGAAATCGCGGCTGTCGTCCGGGGCGGCGCGGAAATCGCGGTTGTCATCGGCGGCGGCAACTTCTTCCGCGGTGCCGAGCTCCAGCAGCGCGGCATGGACCGGGCCCGGTCCGACTACATGGGCATGCTCGGCACCGTCATGAACTGCCTGGCGCTCCAGGACTTCCTGGAGAAGGAGGGCATCGACTCCCGCGTCCAGACCGCCATCACCATGGGGCAGGTCGCGGAGCCGTACATCCCGCTGCGCGCCGTGCGCCACCTGGAGAAGGGACGCGTCGTCATCTTCGGCGCCGGTATGGGCATGCCGTACTTCTCCACCGACACCACCGCCGCCCAGCGCGCCCTGGAGATCGACGCCGAGGGCCTGCTCATGGGCAAGAACGGGGTGGACGGGGTCTACGACTCCGACCCGAAGACCAACCCCGACGCGGTGAAGTTCGACGCGCTGGAATACAGCGAGGTGCTCGCCCGCGATCTCAAGATTGCCGACGCCACCGCCATCACGCTCTGCCGTGACAACCAGCTGCCGATCCTCGTCTTCGAGCTGACCGCGGCCGGAAATATCGCCCGCGCCGTCAAGGGTGAGAAGATCGGCACGCTCGTGAGCGACCAGGGCACCCGGGCCTGACAACCGGGGGGCCGCCCGGGGGAATCCCCCGACGGCCCCGGGGCCGGCCGGGGATTCCCCCGGGGGAAGGTCCCGAAGGATGGACAACGGCCTGCCGGTCGGACACCGTGCAGGTGAGGACGCGACGCAGGACCCGCCGGGCCCGAGCACGCCGGGCCCACTCAAGACACGCAGGAGCACGTGGTGATCGAAGAAACCCTCCTCGAGGCCGAGGAGAAGATGGAGAAGGCCGTCGTGGTCGCGAAGGAGGACTTCGCCGCGATCCGCACCGGCCGTGCGCACCCGGCGATGTTCAACAAAATCGTCGCCGACTACTACGGCGCGCTGACCCCGATCAACCAGCTGGCCTCTTTCTCGGTTCCCGAGCCGCGCATGGCCGTCGTGACGCCGTTCGACAAGAGCGCGCTGCGCAACATCGAGCAGGCCATCCGCGACTCCGACCTCGGTGTCAACCCGAGCAACGACGGCAACATCATCCGAGTGACCTTCCCCGACCTCACGGAGGAGCGTCGTCGCGACTACATCAAGGTCGCGAAGACGAAGGCCGAGGACTCCAAGATCTCGATCCGGGCCGTCCGCCGCAAGGCGAAGGAGACCCTGGACAAGCTGGTCAAGGACAAGGAGTCCGGCGAGGACGAGGTGCGCCGCGCCGAGAAGGAGCTCGACGACACCACTGCGAAGTACGTCGCGCAGGTCGACGAGCTGCTCAAGCACAAGGAAGCCGAGCTGCTCGAAGTCTGATGAACGACTCTTCCTGGGGCGCCCCGCAGGGAGCCGGCTACGGGGGTACGCCCGAGATGAGGGTTGCCCCGGCAGGTCCTGCATACGATGTGCATGACGCCCAGCAGACTCGGCCCATGCCCATCGTGCCGGACGTTCCCGATGCAGGTAGAGACGCTGACGACCGTGACGACCGGTACGGGGGAGCCGCCGGCCGGCGCGGCGGTCCTCCGTACCGTGACGAGAAGCAGCAGGAGCCCATGTCCACCGCGCCGCCGCCCCCGCAGAAGAAACGTGCGGGTCGTGACCTGCGAGCCGCCATAGGGGTCGGTGTGGGGCTCGGGGCCGTCATCGTCGCCTCGCTGTTCATCGTGAAGGCCGTCTTCATCGGCGTGATAGCCATCGCCGTCGTCGTCGGCCTCTGGGAGCTCACCTCCCGGCTGCAGGAGCGCAAGGGCATCAAGGCGCCGCTCGTACCGCTCGCGATCGGCGGCGCGGCGATGGTCGTGGCCGGCTATGTGCGCGGAGCCGAGGGCGCCTGGGTCGCCATGGCCCTGACCGCTCTGGCGGTGCTCGTCTGGCGGATGACCGAGCCGCCCGAGGGGTACCTCAAGGACGTCACGGCCGGTGTTTTCGCCGCGTTCTACGTACCCTTCCTGGCCACCTTCGTCGCGATGCTGCTGAGCGCCGACGACGGGGCGCAGCGGGTCCTCACCTTCCTCCTGCTGACCGTGGTCAGCGACACGGGCGCGTACGCCGTCGGCTGGCGCTTCGGCAAGCACAAGCTCGCGCCGCGGATCAGCCCCGGGAAGACCCGCGAGGGACTGTTCGGAGCCGTCGCCTTCGCGATGGTCGCCGGTGCGCTGTGCATGCAGTTCCTGATCGACGACGGCACCTGGTGGCAGGGGCTGCTGCTCGGCCTGGCCGTCGCTGCCAGCGCCACCCTGGGTGACCTGGGCGAGTCCATGATCAAGCGGGATCTCGGGATCAAGGACATGGGCACGCTGCTCCCCGGTCACGGCGGGATCATGGACCGACTGGACTCGCTGCTGCCGACCGCTCCGGTGGTCTGGCTCCTGCTGGTGCTTTTCGTCGGCTCCGGCTGAGAAGCCGGGCCACCCCAACCTGACCTGCGTTTTTATGAGTGAGGGTCCGTTGTCCGCAGGACGGCGGGCCTTCACTCGTCTGTCTGCGCGATGGTCCCGCCCTCGGCAGGCGCCGGCCTCCACGGGGGCAGTGGGCTGCTGTGTGCACCACGTGCGTGTCGTGCGATCGGTCACGGTCCGCGGGCGCGGCCGGGCCGTCTGTGAGCCGTCCGGGTCCGCCAGGGCGACCGGCAAGGAGCGCCGTCGATCGGGCGCGGTTGCACCCTGTCCCGCCTGAGCCGGCGACGACGGCTGGCACCACGGCGTGTCTGCGACACTGGAGGAACCATGCCTAAGCCCGGAGAACTCACTTTCGTCGCGCCCCGCGGAGCCAAGAAGCCGCCGCGGCACCTCGCCGACCTCACGCCCGCCGAGCGCAAGGAAGCCGTCGCCGCGATCGGCGAGAAGCCGTTCCGCGCGCAGCAACTGTCGCAGCACTACTTCGCGCGGTACGCGCACGACCCGGCCGAGTGGACCAACATCCCGGCCGGTTCACGGGACAAGCTCGCCGAGGCGATGTTCCCCGACCTGATGTCCGTGGTCCGGCACATCAGCTGCGACGGCGACACCACCCGTAAGACGCTGTGGAAGCTGCACGACGGAACGCTGGTCGAGTCCGTCCTGATGCGCTACCCGGAGCGGGTGACGATGTGCATCTCGTCGCAGGCCGGATGCGGGATGAACTGCCCGTTCTGCGCAACGGGGCAGGCCGGTCTGGACCGCAATCTGTCGACCGCCGAGATCGTCCACCAGATCGTGGACGGCATGCGTGCGCTGCGCGACGGAGAGGTTCCGGGCGGGCCTGCGCGGCTCTCCAACATCGTCTTCATGGGCATGGGTGAGCCGCTCGCCAACTACAAGAGGGTGGTTGGCGCGATTCGCCGGCTGACCGACCCGGAGCCGGACGGTCTCGGTCTTTCGCAGCGCGGCATCACCGTCTCCACCGTGGGCCTGGTGCCGGCCATGCTGCGCTTTGCCGACGAGGGCTTCAAGTGCCGTCTCGCCGTCTCGCTGCACGCGCCCGACGATGAGTTGCGGGACACGCTCGTGCCGGTGAACACGCGCTGGAAGGTACGAGAGGTGCTGGACGCGGCGTGGGAGTACGCGGAGAAGTCCGGCCGCCGGATCTCCATCGAGTACGCGCTGATCCGCGACATCAACGACCAGGCCTGGCGCGGTGACCTGCTCGGCCGGCTCCTCAAGGGCAAGCGCGTCCATGTCAACCTGATCCCGCTCAACCCGACGCCCGGCTCGAAGTGGACCGCTTCCCGGCCCGAGGACGAGAAGGCGTTCGTCGACGCGATCGCCTCCCACGGAGTGCCCGTGACCGTGCGGGACACCCGGGGCCAGGAGATCGACGGGGCCTGCGGGCAGCTGGCGGCATCCGAGCGCTGAGGCCGAAAGGGCCCGTGTAACCTGGGCCCGAAATCAACTTCATATTCCGACAGGGGAGCGCCACAGCGCTGAGAGTGCGGCACCGAGGACAGGTTGGCCGCAGACCCTCTGAACCTCGCCCGGGTCATTCCGGGTAGGAAGTTCGGTCATCAACTCATGCTGTTGCGCCCTGCCCGCTTCTCCAAGGGCAGGGCCGCGTCTCTTCCTGGTCAAACCCAGGAGGAATTCATAATGAGCACCACCCGCACCACGCGTGGGACCAAGCAGCTCGCGGCGACGGCCCTCGCCGCCGCGCTCGGCGTCACGGCAGTCGCCGGCTGCGGCAGTTCCGACGACTCGGCATCAGGGGCCGGTGACACGAAGGGCTCCGGCTCCAAGACCGTGACGCTTGTCAGTCACGACTCGTTCAACGCCTCCAAGGACGTGCTGAAGGCGTTCACGAAGGAGACGGGTTACACGGTCAAGGTGCTGAAGAGCGGTGACGCAGGCACTGCCCTCAACCAGGAGATCCTGACCAAGGGCTCCCCGCGCGGTGATGTGTTCTTCGGCGTCGACAACACGCTGCTCTCCCGTGCCCTCGACAACGGACTGTTCACCCCGTACGAGGCGAAGGGCATCGACCGGGTCGCGACCGATGCTCAACTGGACGCGGCCAAGCACCGGGTCACTCCGATCGACACCGGCGACATCTGCATCAACTACGACAAGAAGTACTTCGCCGACAGGAAGCTCGCGCCGCCGAAGACCTTCGACGACCTGGCGAAGCCCGCGTACAAGAACCTTCTCGTCACCGAGAACGCCGCGACCTCGTCGCCAGGTCTCGGCTTCCTCCTCGGCACCGTCGCCACCTACGGCGAGAACGGATACCAGGACTACTGGAAGAAGCTGAAGAGCAACGGCGTGAAGGTGGTCGACGGCTGGGAGCAGGCGTACAACGAGGAGTTCTCCGGGTCCGCGGGCGGCAAGAAGGCCAAGGCGGACCGGCCGCTCGTCGTCTCGTACGCCTCCAGCCCGCCGGTCGAGGTGCTCTACGCGAAGCCGCAGCCGAGCGAGGCTCCGACCGGGGTCGCGACCGGGACGTGCTTCCGTCAGATCGAGTTCGCCGGTCTGCTGAACGGCGCGAAGAACGAGGCGGGTGGCAAGGCGCTGCTGGACTTCCTGATCAGCAAGAAGTTCCAGGAGGACATGCCGCTCAACATGTTCGTGAGCCCCGTCACCAAGGACGCGAAGCTGCCGGAGCTCTTCACGCAGTTCGGCGCCACGGTGGACAGGCCCACCACCGTGGCCCCGGACGCCATCGCCAAGAACCGTGAGCAGTGGGTCCAGTCGTGGTCCTCGCTCGTAGTGAAGTAGCGAAGAGTCCCGTACGCGGTCCGGGCGCGGGCGGGAAAGGTCCGCGCGCCCGGGCCGGGCTCGCGGATCCCCGGCGCGTGGGGGCGTGGCGGGGGAGTGCGGTGCGGCTCGGTCTGATGGCTGTGCCCGTCGCGTTCTTCGCGCTGTTCTTCGCCTACCCTGTCGTCGCGATCGTCGGCCGCGGGCTGAAGGCCGACGGCGCATGGCAGTTCGGCCGGATCGGCGAGGTGCTGACCCGGCCGGACATCCTCGACGTCCTCTGGTTCACCACCTGGCAGGCCCTCGCGTCGACCGCGCTGACCCTGTTGATCGCGCTGCCCGGCGCGTATGTCTTCGCCCGCTTCGACTTCCCCGGCAAGCAAGTGCTGCGGGCGGTCGTCACCGTGCCGTTCGTCCTGCCGACCGTCGTTGTGGGGACGGCCTTCCTGGCGCTGCTGGGACGCGGCGGTCTCCTCGACGAACTGGCGGGCGTACGTCTCGACACCACGGTGTGGGCGATCCTGCTCGCCCATGTCTTCTTCAACTACGCGGTCGTCGTGCGGACCGTCGGCGGACTGTGGTCGCAGCTCGACCCGCGCCAGGAGGAGGCCGCCCGGGTGCTGGGCGCCGGGCGGTTCGCGGCGTGGCGGCGGGTCGCTCTGCCGGCCCTCGCGCCCGCGGTGGCCGCCGCCGGGCTGATGGTCTTCCTCTTCACGTTCACCTCCTTCGGGGTCGTACAGATTCTCGGCGGTCCGGGCTACTCCACGCTGGAGGTCGAGATCTACCGGCAGACCGCCCAGCTCCTCGACCTTCCTACGGCCGCCGTGCTGACGCTGGTTCAGTTCGCCGCGGTCGGCGCGATTCTGGCCGTGCACGCGTGGACCGTGCGGCGCGGGGAAACGGCGCTGAGGCTGGTCGATCCGGCGAACACCTCCCGCAGGCCGCGCGGCACCGGGCAGTGGGCGCTGCTCGGCGGGGTCCTGCTGACGGTCCTGGTGCTGATCCTGCTGCCGCTCGGCGTTCTCGTGGAACGTTCGCTGGACACCCCCGGCGGCTACGGCTTCGGCTACTACCGCGCCCTGCAGTCCGCGGAGGCGAGCGGCAGCACGTTCCTGGTCGCACCTCTCGAAGCGATCGGGAACTCACTGCAGTACGCGCTGGTCGCGACTGTGATCGCGCTGATCGTCGGCGGGCTCGCGGCGGCCGCGCTGACGCTCCCCCAGCCTCGAACAGACTCGGCCGGGGGGACCCCCCTGGCCGGGCGGCTGGTCCGGGGTTTCGACGCGCTGCTGATGCTGCCTCTCGGGGTGTCCGCCGTCACTGTCGGCTTCGGTTTTCTGATCACGCTGGACAGGCCCCCGCTGGACCTGCGGACATCGTGGATCCTGGTGCCGCTCGCCCAGGCGCTGGTCGGCGTTCCCTTTGTCGTACGGACGATGCTGCCGGTCCTGCGGGCGGTGGACGGGCGGCTCCGGGAGGCGGCGGCGGTGCTCGGGGCGTCGCCGCTGCGGGCCTGGCGCGAGGTCGATCTGCCGCTGGTGCGAAGAGCGGTGCTGGTCGCGGCGGGCTTCGCGTTCGCCGTGTCGCTCGGCGAGTTCGGGGCGACGGTGTTCATCGCGCGGCCCGACAACCCGACCCTGCCGGTGGCCGTGGCGCGGCTGCTGGGACGGTCCGGGGAGCTCAACTACGGGCAGGCGATGGCGCTCAGCACGATTCTGATGCTCGTGTGCGCGGTGTCGCTGCTGCTGCTCGAACGTATCCGCCCGGACCGGTCCGGGGAGTTCTGACGATGCTCGGGGTGTTCTGGACGTGCTGACACTGGAATCCGCCACAGTCCTCTTCGGGAAGCGGGCGGCGCTCGAAGCGGTGGATCTGAAGGTCGCGGACCACGAGATCGTCTGTGTCCTGGGGCCCAGCGGCAGCGGTAAGTCGACCCTGCTGCGCGTGGTTGCCGGACTGCACCCGCCGGACGGCGGCCGGGTGCTCCTCGACGGCGTCGACCAGGCCGGCGTGCCGGTCCACCGGCGCGGTCTCGGCCTGATGTTCCAGGATCATCAGCTCTTTCCGCACCGGGACGTCGGCGCCAACGTCGCCTTCGGGCTGCGCATGCACGGCGTCACACGCGGCGACCAGGACCGCAGGGTCGCCGAACTTCTCGAACTGGTGGGACTGCCCGGTGCCGAACGGCGGGCCGTCGCCGCACTGTCCGGCGGAGAACAGCAGCGCGTCGCCCTCGCGCGGGCGCTCGCCCCGCGGCCGAAGCTGCTGATGCTGGACGAGCCGCTCGGCCAGCTGGACCGCAGTCTGCGTGAACGTCTCGTCGTCGAACTGCGCACCCTGTTCGCCCGGTTGGGGACGACGGTGCTCGCCGTCACCCACGACCAGGGCGAGGCCTTCGCCCTCGCCGACCGGGTCATCGTGATGCGCGACGGGCGGATCGCCCAGGCGGGCACCCCGTTGGAGGTCTGGCAGCGCCCCGCCTCCGCGTTCGTCGCCCGGTTCCTCGGCTTCGACAACGTGGTGGACGCGACGGTGACCGGCGCCGCGGCCCGTACGGCGTGGGGGAAGGTGCCGGTGCCGGACGGCTCGCCGCAGGGCCCGTGCACTCTGCTGGTGCGCCCGGCGGGCGTACAGCTCGGATCCCCGGAGTCCGGGCTGCGCTGCACGGTCGGCGCGCGCACCTTCCGGGGCAACCATGTCGCCGTGACCCTTCATCCCGAGAGCGGACCGCTCCTGGAGGCGGAGTGCCCGCTGCGGGACACCCCTCAGGAGGGCGCGTCGGTGGGCGTGACCTTCGACGCATCGGAGACAGTGGTACTGCCCGCGGCGTTCTGAGGGCTGTCCCGTAGGCACAGCGCGCCCCGGCATGGCTGAAGCGGACCGGCTCAGCACCGTCTTAGCTTGCTCCGGCCGACCCGACGGGCCGCGCGATCCTCGCGCGGCTCGCCGCGGGCGAGGCCACAGTCACCGAACGTGCCGAGCCGTTCGACATGAGCCTGCCCGCGGTTTCCCGGCATCTGAAGGTGCTGGAGCGCGCCGGGCTGATCACGCGCGGCCGGTCGGCGCAGTGGCGGCCGTGCAGGCGGGAGGCGGCGCCGCTGGCGGACGCCACGCAGTGGCTGGACCATGACAGGGCGTTCCGGGAGAGCGATTTCGACCGCCTCGGGGAACACCTCAAGCAGCGGTCAGCCGGGCGAGTGCCTCGGGGGCCTCGTCCACCGTGTCGACCAGGGCGATACGGGACTCCATCGGCCGACCCGCGGCCAGCGTCCGCAGCAGTGGCCAGGCGGGCACTTCCTCCGTCCAGTGGGCGCGGCCGACCAGCACCATCGGGGTCGGTGTGCCGCGTGAGCCGTAATAGTTCGGCGTCGCGTTGTCGAAGACCTCCTGCACGGTTCCGGCGGCGCCCGGCAGGAAGACGACGCCCGCCGTGGAGCGGGCGAGCAGCCCGTCCTCGCGCAGCGCGTTGGTGAAGTACTTGGCGATGTGGTCCGCGAACGGGTTCGACGGCTCATGACCGTAGAACCAGGTGGGGATCGAGACCGAGCCGCCGCCGTCCGGCCAGCGTTCCCGCACGGCGAAGGCAGCCAGCGCCCAGTCGGTGACCGACGGGGTGAACGACGGGGCGGCGGCAAGGAGTTCGCATGCCTTGTCCAGCATCGGATCGGGATGCGGCGCCGCGTACGCACCGAGGTTCGCCGCCTCCATCGCGCCCGGACCGCCGCCGGTGGCCACCGTCAGCCCGCCGCGCGCCAGGGTCCGGCCCAGCCGGGCCGCGGCCGCGTACGCCGCGCTGCCGCGCGCGGTCGCGTGGCCGCCCATCACCCCGACCACCCGCGCCCCGGCGAGGATTTCGTCCAACGCGTCGGAGACCGCGTCGTCATGGAGCGCGCGCAGCATCGAGGCGAAGGCGTCGCCGTTGGCGCGGGTCCGCTGGAACCAGCGGTACGCACGGGCGTCGGGCGTCGCCTCGTAACCCCCCTCCGCGAGCCCTTCGTAGAGCGCGTCGGGGGAGTAGAGCAGGCCGCGGTACGGATCGAAGGGCAGCCCCGGCACGGGCGGGAAGACGAACGCCCCGTCGGCCCGCACCTTCGCCGCCGCGTCCGGCTCCATCCGGCAGCCGAGGAAGACCGCGCCGGACGTGTCCGTGGCGAACAGCGCGGCGCTGCGGTCCGTCAGATCGACGGACTGGACGCGGTGTCCGGCCAGTGACCCGCCGGCGATCACCGCGTCGAATTCGGCGAGCGACTCGATCTCGATGCCGGCTGCGGGAATGCTGTCGTCCTTGTTCTCCACGCTTTCATGCTACGTACCGGCCGGCGCGTACCGCTCCAGCCGTACGGTCATGTGCCCCCCGAGTGGGAGGTGGCACCGTGACGGACGTGGCGCCTGGGGTGGAGCGGGACGGAGTGGTGCGAACGCCCGTACCGTCGGGCCTGCCTCCTGCAGCCCTGCGTGGCAGCCGCCGTCTGGGCCGTACCGGGATCGTGGCAGTCAGCGGTGCCGTCACCGTGCTCGTCGGACTGTCTGTCGTGCCGGTCGTCGCGTCTGCCGACAGCCCTCAGCTGGTCAGCGGCAGCGCGGCCAATTCGGCGATCGCCCAGGTGATCGGGGCGAATACGACCAGCAGAATGCCGACCCGCAGGGTCGTCGCTGCCCGCAGCGCCGAGGCCGGCGCACCGAGCCGCAGCAGCGTCTGAGCCAGGTGGGCGCGGGCTTGCTTCGCCTCCAGGGCGGAGGTCAGCAGCGTCGCCGTCGTGCAGCCCAGTACGAGTACGGCGCCGAGCGCGGCGAGCGGGCCGAAGGGATGCGGACCCGTCCCGTACAGCGCGAACGCCGCGATCACCGCGGAGAGCACCGCGCAGACCACACCCAGCGGCCGGCCGATCCGGCGCGCCTCGTCCATCAGCACCCTTCCGGCCAGCAGGCGTACGGCTCCTGGACGCACCGCCTGCAGCAGCTGTCCGCAGAGGTGCGTCAGGCCGGGACCCGCCATGGCCAGACCGATTGCCGTCAGCGACCACCCCGCCAGCACCCACACCGGGGTGCCGTCGGGAATTCCCGGCAGGGGGAACGGGCTGGCCGCGCCATCACGGCTCGCGTACGCCTCGACCGCGAGACCGGCCGCTGTCAGCGCCACGCCCCACGGCAGTCCGGTCGGAGGAGCCGCCGGAGCCGGAATCTGCTCGTCCGGCACGATGTCCTGCGTGCCGTCGTCCGGCACGGCCGCCTGAAGCGGCCGGGTGCGCAGCGCCAACGCGCTCGCCGCCGCCGCGGCCACCGGCACCAGCGTCAGCAGAACAAGGGTCGCGGCCACCGGCAACGGGGCTCCTGCGCCCAGGGGTTCGGCCGCCGCACCGTCGAACGGCAGCCCGGTCAGATCGCCGCGCAGATGCACGAAGAAAAGCAGCGCCACCATCGACCCGAGGGTGCAGGACATGGCGGTGGAGACCGCGGCCAGCACGCCGAGCCGGACCGGCCCCAGACCGACGGCGGACAGCCCCGGACGCGGACGGGTGCTCGGGTCCGTACGGGCCACCGCGACCGCGAACTGCACGGTGGCGGCCAGCGGCACGAAGCACCACAGCAGCCGCAGCACCGAGGCGGTCGAGTAGGCCGGATGCGTCGACGCGTAGGCCAGGGTGCACAGCAGCAGGAAGCCGACCCCGGCTGAGGCGGCCGCGACCAGCAGCCGCCGCACCAGAACCAGCGGATGGGTACCGCGGGCTAGACGGAGAGCGAGCACGCCGCGCGGCCTTCCGTGTCGGACACCGCGGGCAGGGCGACGGTGGCGACGCGGCGGCCGTCCAGCAGCGGGACCGTGCGGTCTGCCAGCGAGGCGACCTCCACGTCATGGGTGGCGAGCACGACCGTGATGCCGTGCGAGCGGGCCGCGCTCGTCAGTGTCCGCAGCACGTGGGTGCGGTCCGTGCGGTGCAGCGTCGCGGTCGGCTCGTCGGCGAAGATCACCGTGGGTGAGCCGGCCAGCGCGCGGGCGACGGCGATCCGCTGGCGCTGCCCCTGGAGCAGCATGTGTGGCCGCTGCTTGGCGCACATGCCGATGTCGAGCCGCTCCAGCCACTCCATGGCGGCCTTCTTCGCGGCCCGGTGCGAGGTGCCGCGCAGCAGCAGGGGGAGCGCTGCGTTCTCCCAGGTGTTCAGCTCCGGTACGAGCTGAGGATCGGGTGCGATCCAGCCGAACCGGTCACGGCGCAGCCGCTCGCGCAGCCGCGGACCCATGGTGTGGACCGGGACGCTGTTGAACCACACCTCGCCCTGCTGAGGCACCAGTTGGCCGGAGAGGCAGTGCAGCAGAGTCGTCTTGCCGCTGCCTCGCGGGCCGGTCACGGCGAGGATCTCGCCGTCGTGGACCTCCAGGGAGATCCCGCCGAGCGCGGGTGAGCCGTTGTGGGAGTGGTGCAGGGAACGTGCCCAGATCACGTCGTTGTCCGGCGGGGCCACCATGGCGTACACCTCGGTTCAGATCAGATTTCCCGTCCCCCGTACGGGGGAACGAAGAGGAGGCCGATCGGTCACTCGGCACCGTAAGGATTCGGACCGTGGTGTGCGCACAGCACGCGGCCCGGGTGCGCTTCTTCCCACTCGAATGGGCGCATCCGGGCCGTGTGACCGTATGAAATGACCGCTGGAATGCGGTCGGCGGGTGATCGGGCCGGGGTCAATCGGTCAATCGATCCGTGGTCGATCAGCCGATCGACCCGCGGCCCGGGTCACCGTCCCTCTCAGAGCTTCGTCCAGGCCTCCGTCAGGACGCTCCGGAGGATGCCCTCGATCTCGTCGAACGTCGACTGGTCGGAGATCAGCGGCGGCGCGAGCTGGACGACCGGGTCGCCGCGGTCGTCGGCCCGGCAGTACAGACCGTTGTCGTACAGCGCCTTGGAGAGGAAGCCGTAGAGAACGCGCTCGGTCTCCTCGTCGGTGAACGTCTCCTTGGTGGCCTTGTCCTTCACCAGCTCGATGCCGTAGAAGAAGCCGTTGCCGCGGACGTCGCCGACGATCGGCAGGTCGTGCAGCTTCTGCAGCGTCGTGAGGAACGCGTTCTCGTTGTCCAGGACGTGCTGGTTGAGACCCTCGCGCTCGAAGATGTCGAGGTTGGCGAGGCCGACCGCCGCGGAGACCGGGTGGCCGCCGAAGGTGTAGCCGTGCAGGAAGGTGTTGCCGCCCTCGTAGAACGGCTCGGCGATGCGGTCCGAGACGATGCAGGCGCCGATCGGGGAGTAGCCCGACGTCATGCCCTTGGCGCAGGTGATCATGTCCGGCACGTAGCCGAACTTGTCGCAGGCGAACATCGTGCCGAGGCGGCCGAAGGCGCAGATGACCTCGTCGGAGACGAGCAGCACGTCGTACTTGTCACAGATCTCGCGGACCCGCTGGAAGTACCCGGGCGGCGGCGGGAAGCAGCCACCGGCGTTCTGTACCGGCTCCAGGAAGACCGCGGCGACCGTCTCCGGTCCCTCGAAGAGGATCTCCTGTTCGATCTGGTCGGCGGCCCAGCGGCCGAAGGCCTCCGGGTCGTCGCCGTGGATCGGGGCACGGTAGATGTTGGTGTTCGGCACCTTGTGCGCGCCGGGGACCAGCGGCTCGAAGGGGGCCTTCAGGGCCGGCAGGCCGGTGATGGACAGGGCGCCCTGCGGGGTGCCGTGGTAGGCGACCGCACGCGAGATGACCTTGTACTTGGTCGGCTTGCCCTTGAGCTTGAAGTACTGCTTGGCAAGCTTCCAGGCGGTCTCGACGGCCTCGCCGCCGCCGGTGGTGAAGAAGACCTTGTTGAGGTCGCCCGGCGCGTAGTCGGCGAGCCGCTCGGCCAGTTCGACGGCCTTCGGGTGGGCGTAGGACCACACCGGGAAGAAGGCCAGCTCCTGGCCCTGCTTGTAGGCAGCTTCGGCGAGCTCGTGACGGCCGTGACCGGCGTTGACCACGAACAGGCCGGACAGGCCGTCGAGGTAGCGCTTGCCCTGGTCGTCATAGATGTAGGTGCCCTCGCCACGCACGATGGTGGGAACGGGCGCGTTCTCGTAGTCCGACATGCGGGTGAAGTGCATCCACAGGTGGTCGTACGCGGTTCGGCTGAGGTCCTTGCTCACGGCTATCGGGTTCCCCACATATAGGTCTGCTTCTTGAGCTTCAGGTAGACGAAACTCTCGGTGGAGCGCACGCCGGGGATGGCCCGGATGCGTTTGTTGATCGTTTCCAGCAGGTGGTCGTCGTCCTCGCAGACGATCTCCACCATCAGGTCGAAGGAGCCCGCGGTCATCACCACGTACTCGCACTCGGCCATGGCCGACAGCGCTTCCGCGACGGGATCGAGGTCGCCTTCGACGTTGATGCCGACCATCGCCTGCCGCCGGAACCCCACGGTGAGCGGGTCCGTGACGGCGACGATCTGCATCACGCCCTGATCGAGCAGCTTCTGGACGCGCTGCCGCACGGCCGCCTCGGAGAGGCCGACGGCCTTGCCGATCGCGGCGTACGGACGACGCCCGTCCTCCTGGAGCTGCTCGATGATTGCGAGGGAGACGGCATCGACCGCTGGTGACGATCCGTTCCCGGTCCTGGAGTCTGCGCTGCGACTGGCCACGCATCCACTGTGCACCGAGACTCGTCTGTCTTGCAACCCTCAATCGATGAAATTCGTTGTCTGAGGGTCCAGATCTCACTGAATCCGAAGTTCTCGGTGGGTGGGTATGTCGAAAGCGTTACCTCTGCGACTAGGCTGGACGTCTCACTCATTGGACGTGTCGACAGGAGGGGTGGTTGTGACCACCGAGGTGCGCCGTCTGCGCAACTACATCAACGGGGAGTTCCGGGACGCCGCGGACGGGCGGACCATCGACGTGGTCAACCCGGCGACGGAAGAGGTCTACGCAACCTCTCCGCTCTCCGGCCAGGCCGATGTCGATGCCGCCATGGATGCAGCCGCGGCGGCCTTCCCCGCCTGGCGCGACACCACGCCCGCCGAGCGCCAGAAGGCCCTGCTGAAGATCGCGGACGCGTTCGAGGCGCGGGCGGAGGAGCTGATCGCCGCCGAGTCCGAGAACACCGGCAAGCCGATCGAGCTCACCCGCACCGAAGAGATCCCGCCGATGGTGGACCAGATCCGCTTCTTCGCGGGCGCGGCGCGGATGCTCGAAGGCCGCTCGGCCGGCGAGTACATGGAGGGGATGACCTCCATCATCCGCCGCGAGCCGGTCGGCGTCTGCGCCCAGGTCGCGCCGTGGAACTACCCGATGATGATGGCCGTATGGAAGTTCGCCCCGGCGCTCGCCGCGGGCAACACCGTCGTCATCAAGCCGTCCGACACCACCCCGGCGTCGACCGTGCTGATCGCCGAGATCATCGGCGACATCCTGCCCAAGGGCGTCTTCAACGTCCTCTGCGGCGACCGCGAGACCGGCCGCGCGATGGTCGAGCACCGGACCCCGGCGATGGCCTCCATCACCGGTTCGGTACGGGCCGGCATGCAGGTCGCCGAGTCCGCCGCCAAGGACGTCAAGCGCGTTCACCTGGAGCTCGGCGGCAAGGCGCCCGTCGTCGTCTTCGAGGACTCCGACATCGCCAAGGCCGTCGAGGGCATCTCCGTCGCGGGCTTCTTCAACGCGGGTCAGGACTGTACGGCCGCGACCCGCGTCCTCGTCCACGAGTCGATCCACGACGAGTTCGTCACCGCGCTCGCCAAGGCCGCCGCCGACACGAAGACCGGGCAGCCGGACGACGAGGACGTGCTCTACGGTCCGCTCAACAACGCCAACCAGCTGAAGCAGGTCAGCGGGTTCATCGACCGGCTGCCCACGCACGCCAAGGTCGAGGCGGGCGGCCACCGGGTCGGCGAGAAGGGCTACTTCTACGCCCCGACCGTCGTCTCCGGTCTGCGGCAGGACGACGAGATCATCCAGAACGAGGTCTTCGGACCCGTGATCACGGTCCAGTCGTTCACCGACGAGGATCAGGCCGTGGAGTACGCGAACGGCGTCGAGTACGCTCTCGCCTCCTCGGTGTGGACCAAGGACCACGCCCGCGCGATGCGCATGTCCAAGAACCTCGACTTCGGCTGTGTGTGGATCAACACCCACATCCCGCTCGTCGCCGAGATGCCGCACGGCGGATTCAAGAAGTCCGGCTACGGCAAGGACCTCTCCGCGTACGGCTTCGAGGACTACACGCGCATCAAGCACGTGATGACCTCGCTCGACGACTGACACCCCGCAGTGGTGACGGCCCCTCGAATGTGCCACTTCGAGGGGCCGTTCCCGTGTCCGCCGCCTGACGGCGCATCGACAGGGTGTGCGGGAGAGGCCCGCTCTGCTGGACGGTTGGTCCATTGTCCGCCGTGTTCCCGGCCGGGCATCCTGCGCAGGTGCGAGCGATCCCGAACAACCCCATGTCCCGTCGGTCCCTGCTGCGCGCCTTCGGGGCGGGAGCGGCCGGTGTCACGCTGGCCGGCTGCGGAGTGCCCGCCGCCTACGTGCAGCCTGGCGACCGCGCCGGACACGACTACTCCGGCGGCGACCACACGCTGCATTTCTCCAACTGGCCGCTGTACATCGACACCGACGACAAGGACCAGTCGAAGCGGCCCACCCTCGACGCCTTCACCGAGCGCACCGGGATCTCCGTCACGTACACCGAGGAGATCAACGACAACGACGAGTTCTTCGGGAAGATCAGCCCGGCGCTGATGAACCATCAGCAGACCGGCCGGGACGTGCTCGTCATCAGCGACTGGTTGGTCGCCCGGTTCGTACGGCTCGGCTGGGTGCAGGAGATGGACCGGGCCAAGCAGCCCAATGTTGCCAAGTACCTGGACCCGCAGCTGCGTTCCCCCGCCTTCGATAAGGGGCGGACGCACAGCGTTCCCTGGCAGTCCGGGATCACCGGCATCGCGTACAACCGCAAGAAGCTCGGCCGCGAGGTCCGGCACATGAGTGATCTGTGGGCGGACGACCTGCGGGGCAAGGTGACGCTGCTGTCCGGGCTCGACGAGTCCATCGCCCTGCTGATGCAGGGCAACGGCGTCGACATCGCCCGGTGGACGCTGGACGACTTCCACACGATGTGCGACCAGGTGGAGAAGCTGGTGAAGAAGAGGCACATCCGCCGCTTCACCGGGAACGACTACATCAAGGACCTCTCGACCGGTGATGTGCTCGCCTGCCAGGCGTATTCGGGAGATGTCATCCAGCTGAAGGCGGACAACCCGGAGATCGAGTTCGTGGTGCCGGAGGAAGGAGGCGAGCTCTGGGCGGAGTCGCTCGTGATCCCCAACCTCGCCCGGCACAAGCGCAATGCGGAGAAGCTGATCGACTACTACTACGAGCCGGAGGTCGCCGCGGAGCTCGCGACCTGGGTCAACTACGTCTGCCCCGTCCCGGCCGCCCGCGAGGTGCTGGCCTCCTCGAAGGACGAGGAGACCGCGGCGCTCGCCGAGAATCCGCTCATCTTCCCCGACGACGCGATGCGCAGACGGCTGGCGATCGCCCGCGACATCACGTCCGAGGAGCGCACCGAGATGGCGAAGAAGTGGAACTCCATCGTCGGGTTGTGAAACCGGTCCCGGGGTGGCGTAAAAGGCGCGTAAACACGGGCGTACGCTGCGGACATGAGCGAGCGAAGAGCCCTGCTGAGGCGCACACGCGTGTGGTTGGTCGTCTTTATCGTCTGTCTGGTACTGAGCGGGCTGACCGCCTTCCCGCTCGTCCATGAACTCCACTGGGCCGAGGATCTGCTGAGGTCCTCGGCCTCTCCCGTGCCCGAACACTTCCCGGCCCTCATGGAGTGGATCACCCGGGTCCGGACCGGCCTCGACGAGGCCGACGCGACGTACCCGTTCGTGCTGTACGGCACCGACTGGCTGGCTTTCGCGCATCTCGTCATCGCGGTCGCGTTCTACGGTCCCTACCGCGACCCGGTCCGCAACATCTGGGTCGTCGAGTTCGGCATGATTGCCTGCGCCGGGATCATTCCGCTCGCGCTGATCTGCGGACCGATCCGGGACATTCCGTTCTGGTGGTCGGTCATCGACATGTCGTTCGGCGTCTTCGGGGTTCTTCCGCTGCTCGTCGTCCGGCGGATGATCAAGCGGCTGGAAGCGCTGGGGCGGACGCCGGACCCGGTGGCCGGGCCGGCGTCCGCGGCGACGGTCTGAGTCACTGGGCCGACGGGGCACCGAAGGCGGCGTGTTTGACGACGTTCGTCAGGGCCTCCTGCACGATCCGGTGGACCGTGGCCTCGACGGCCAGGTCGAGCCTGTGACCTCGTACGGGATGTCCAGGCCGCTGCCGTGTACTCGCGCGATCAGTGCCGGCAGTTCGGCCAGTGAGGGCTGAGGTTCCCGGGGTGCGTCCGGTGCGTTCTCGTTCTCGCGCAGCACGCCGAGTATCTGGCGCAGCTGCACCATGGCGTCCCGGCCCGTCTCCGAGATCGCGTCGAACGCCGCCTCGGCACGTTCGGGCGCCGTACGCACCGCGACCGGTCCGGCCTCCGCCTGCACGATCATGAGGCTCACCGCGTGCGACAGGATGTCGTGCATCTCCCGTGCGATCCGGGTCCGTTCGCGCGCCGCCGCCTGCTCGGCCTCGATCCGGTGCGTCAGCTCCAGCTGCCGGGCCCGGTCCTCCACCGCATGCAGATAGGCCTTGCGTGTCACGGTGAACCGGCCGAACGCGTAGGCCGCGGCGAACACGAAGAGGGAGAAGAGCAGCTCCCTGATCTCACTGCTGTCGAGGCCGACCGAGAACACCACCGCCGCAGCCGTGAGCACCGTGATCCCGAGCCGTTTCAGCGGCGAGGAGAGTTCGGCCACCGTGTAGAACGCCACGAGGCCGGTGTACGGGAGCGGCTGGCCCGGACCGTCGACGGCGAACTTGTACAGGCCACCGGCCAGGAGCACGACGATCAGGGCCGCGACCGGTGCCCGCCGGCGGGCGACCAGCGGCAGCACGGTCAAGGTGGTCAGCCCGTACGCCGTCCATGTCGCCTCCGGCAGTTCCGGGGCACGCGGGACGACGAACGGCATGGTCACCGCGGCCTGCACCAGCAGCGCGACGGTGAGGTCCACGGTCCGGGGGCTGGCCCCGAGCACCCTCGGGGCCAGGTCTCTCATGTGCATGCTGTCAGGGCTTCCGGGCGACGGCGCCGAACTGGGCGACCACCGGCGCCGTGGTTCCCGGGTCGGTCCGCCACCGCGCACACGAGACGATGCCCGGCTCGACAAGCTCCAGACCTTCCAGGAACGTGGCGAACTCGGCGCGGCTGCGGGCGGTGATCGGCGGGGTGGCGTTCTCGATGTCGGAACGGACTCCGGCGGGAGGGGGGCTGCTGTGCGGATCGGTCACATCTGCTCCTCGGGCACCGGTTTCCCTCACCAACGGTGAGGCGCCACCCATGATGCCGGATCGATCAAGAAAGCTCAGCGGACCTGGAGTTGGCGAGCAGGCCGTGCAGGGCATCGACCCGGTTGGTGGTGATCGAGTCGACGCCGTGTCCGATCAGACGGCGCATCGTGCGCTTGGTGTCGGCCGTCCAGGCGGAGACCAGCAGCCCGTCCCGGTGGATACGGTCCGTCAGCTCCCGGTTCACCAGCCCGAACCGGTAGTTCAGCCAGCGCGGCCTCACCACGTCCAGCAGTGCGGAGCGCGGCGGGGCGAGTGTCGTCCAGGTGAGGGCGATCTCGGCGGACGGATCCGCGGCGCGCACCCGCAGCATGGCCTCCGGGCCCGCGCAGTAGTACGTACGCTCCGCTGCCCCGCACTCGCGGACCAGGCCGATGGTCTTCCGTACCGACTCGTCGGTGGAGCCGGGCAGATCGAGCATGAGGCGGTGCGCCCCGGCGGCGAGCAGCGCCTCGCGCAGGGTGGGCACACCGCCCGCGGTCAGCTCGGTGAGCTCCTGGTGGGTGAGCCGGTCCAGTCTGCGCTCGTGGCCCCACAGCCGCTCCAGCGTGGCGTCGTGCAGCAGGACCGGCACCCCGTCGCGGGTGACCCGGACATCGATCTCGACCGCGTCCGCCCCCCGTTCGATGGCGGAGCGGATCGAGGGGAGGGTGTTCTCGCGGACGCGGTACGGATCGCCGCGGTGAGCTACGGCGGTGACAGAGGTGGCCATGGGGCCATTGTCACCACCGGCGGTCACCGGCCGGTTCGCTGCAGCCAGTCCGACGTGTACGTGTCGATCTCGGCGGCCAGCGTCCGCTTGCCGGCCGGGTCGAGGTACGAGGCCTCCACCGCGTTCTTCGCGAGCGCGGCAAGACCCTGCTCGTCCAGACCGAGGAGGCGGGCCGCCACCCCGTACTCGTTGTTGAGGTCGGTGCCGAACATCGGCGGGTCGTCGCTGTTGATGGTGACCAGGACTCCGGCGTCCACCATCTCCTTGACCGGGTGCAGGTCGAGATCGGTCACGGCGCGGGTTGCGATGTTCGAGGTCGGGCAGACCTCCAGCGCGATCCGGTGCTCGGCGAGGTGGTCGAGGAGCCTGCGGTCCTGGGTGGCGCTGGTGCCGTGGCCGATGCGCTCGGCGCGCAGTTCGGTGAGGGCGTCCCAGATCGTCTGCGGGCCCGTGGTCTCCCCGGCGTGCGGGACGGAGTGCAGCCCCTCGGCGATCGCCCGGTCGAAGTAGGGCTTGAACTGCGGGCGGGGCACGCCGATCTCCGGACCGCCGAGCCCGAACGAGACGAGCCCCTCGGGTCGCAGGTCCACGGCGAGCCGGGTGGTCTCCTCGGCTGATTCGAGCCCGGCCTCGCCGGGAATGTCGAAGCACCAGCGCAGGACGACCCCGAGCTCGGCCTCGGCGGCCTTGCGGGCGTCCTCTATCGCCTCCATGAACCCCTGCTCCGGAATGCCGCGCCGGGTCGAGCTGAACGGGGTGACGGTCAGTTCCGCGTACCGAATGTTCTGGCGGGCCATGTCACGGGCGACCTCGAAGGTCAGCAGCCGGACGTCCTCCGGGGTGCGGATCAGGTCCACGACGGAGAGATAGACGTCGATGAAGTGGCCGAAGTCGGTGAAGGAGAAGTAGTCGGCCAGCGCCTCCGGGTCGGTGGGGACCTTGGAGTCCGGGTGGTGGGCGGCCAGTTCGGAGACGATGCGGGGCGAGGCGGATCCGACATGGTGGACATGCAGTTCGGCCTTGGGCAGCCCCGCGATGAAGGCGTGCAGATCGGTCATCGGATCCTCCGGGGGCATGACGTGGAGCGGTCCGGGCACGGGACGGCCCGGTGTGGGACGGGGATCATCGTAGGCCGGAGCGGCGGTTGCCTGGGCGGGCCGTAGCATGACGGGACCACGATGGGGGAGGCCCATGTCAGAGAACACAGAGCAGCCCGCGGACGGGGCTGCGCCACGCGATCCGTGGGCTCCGCCGGACAACAGGGTGCCGTTGGAGAAGCAGACCGGTGACCCGCGCCCGCCCGCTGTGTACGACCAGCAGACGGTCACCTCGATGCCAGCCGCAGGAACGGGACCGGCGCCCACGGCGGGGTTCGGCGCCGCACCGGGGACCGGCCCCTTCGCCCCACCGGGGACCGGCCCCCTGCCCGGAGCGGGACCGGGGCCCGGGAACGTACCGCCGCCGCCGATCGCGCCGAACGGTCCCGGGCAGCAGGTCCCTCCGGCAGGACCGTACGGATACCCGGCCGCACCCGTTCCGCAGTACGGCGGTTATCCGGGATACCCCGGCTACGGCCAGGCGGCCTGGGGCGGACCGGCGCCCGCGAACGGGCTCGGTGTCGCGTCGATGGTGCTCGGCATCATCGCTGTGGTCGGCTTCTGCATGTGGGGGCTCGGGGTCGTCCTCGGCGTCCTCGCGCTGATCTTCGGTCTCATAGGCCGTGGCCGGGTCAACCGGGGTGAGGCGAACAACGGCGGCGTCGCGCTGGCCGGCATCATCCTGGGCTCGCTCGGCATCGTGATCAGCGGAGCGTTCCTGGGCTTCCTGATCTGGGGCGTGACCCAGGACTTCAACAACGTCGACAGCTACCCCAACGACGACACGTACGGAACGTCCCTGGTCGTGGACGGCACGCGATAGAGGCAGGAATGCCGCCGCACAGAGCAAGGCCCGCGGGGCGGTGGGGAGAACCCCGACCGCCCCGCGGGCCTTTTCATATCGCGTCGGGCACGGCGCGCAGCCGTGTTCGCGCCTCCATGAGGGCGAACCCCAGCAGATTCAGCCCCCGCCAGCGCGCCGGATCCTCCGCTCGCGGGTCGTCCGCCGCCAGTCCGATGCCCCAGATCCTGTCCAGGGGGCTCGCCTCGACCAGCACCCGGTCCCCGGTGTTCAGCAGGAACGCGCGCAGCCCGGCGTCCTGGCCGAACTTGTGGACACTGCCGGCCACCACCAGGGCGAACCGCTCCCGCTCCCACACCGTGTCGTCGAAGGCGCGGACCAGCCGGCCCGCCTTCTTTGCCGCCGCGGGGCTGCTCGCGGACAGCGCACGGTGCTCTGTTTCCGCGTCGCCGAAGAGCCGCGCCTTGCCGGCCATCATCCAGTGCTCGGCCGACGCGTACGTCACCCCGTCGACCGTGAACGGTGAAGGCCACCACTGGCTGAGGCAGCTCGCGCCGATCCGCCCGTCCGGCCGAGGGCGGTGCCCCCAGAACGGCAGGTACTTCACCTTCTCACCGCGACGGGTTCGCGCCACGAGCTCGCTCAGGTGTTCCATGACATGCGAGTGTGGCATCCGCCACTGACACTCCGTACGTGGATTTCCGCCGCGACGCGACACATGGTCGACAGATTTCGTCGCGTAACCAAAAGGCAACAACGGAATCACTTGTTGGGATCAACCTACTCTGTCAGGATCGGCACTCAAATCGAGCAGAAGCTACGCCGCCCCGGTTTACGGAGACAGCGGCGGAGGAGAGCGTCATGGGTAACGGCTTCCACGTGCGGGACCGCTTCGCGGCCGGCGCACAGTACATCGGCGGAAAGCTGCGCTCCGGCACATCGGGACGCAGCCACGACGTCGTGAACCCGGCTACGGGCGAGATCGTCTACACCTACGAACTGGCGGGCACCGCCGATGTCGACGCGGCTGTCGCGGCCGCCCGCGAGGCGTTCCCCGGCTGGTCGGGTGCCACCCCGGCCGAGCGGTCCGAGGCGATGCACCGGTTCGCCGCCGTCCTCGCGGAGCAGGCCGACGACTTCGCGTACGCCGAGTCGCTCCAGTGCGGCAAGCCCATCAAGCTCTCCACCGAGTTCGACGTGCCCGGAACCGTCGACAACACCTCCTTCTTCGCGGGCGCCGCCCGCCACCTGGAGGGCAAGGCCGCCGGGGAGTACGACGGCGACCACACCTCGTACGTACGCCGTGAGGCCATCGGCGTCGTCGGCTCGATCGCCCCCTGGAACTACCCGCTCCAGATGGCCGCCTGGAAGATCCTCCCGGCGGTCGCGGCGGGCAACACGATCGTGCTGAAGCCCGCCGAGATCACCCCGCTGACCTCGCTGATGTTCGCCCAGGCGGCCACCGAGGCAGGCATCCCGGACGGTGTGATCAACATCGTCACCGGCGCGGGCAAGGACGCGGGCGAACATCTCGTCGGCCACCCGGACGTCGTGATGACCTCCTTCACCGGCTCCACCGCCGTCGGCAAGCGGGTCGCGGAGATCGCCACCGCCACCGTCAAGCGCCTCCACCTCGAACTCGGCGGCAAGGCCCCCTTCCTGGTCTTCGACGACGCCGACCTGGAGGCCGCGGTCAACGGTGCGGTCGCCGGAGCGCTCATCAACACCGGCCAGGACTGCACCGCCGCCACCCGCGCCTACGTCCAGCGGCCGCTCTACGACGCCTTCGTGCAGGGCGTCGCCGAGCTGATGGAGACCGTCCGGCTCGGCGACCCCTTCGACCCGTCGACCGACCTCGGCCCGCTGATCAGCCACGCCCAGCGCGACCGGGTCGCCGGCTTCGTCGAGCGCGCCCGTGCGTACGCCACCGTCGTCACCGGCGGTGAGGCCCCCGGCGGCGACCTGGCGGACGGTGCCTACTACCGGCCGACGCTCGTCGCGGGCGCCGCCCAGGACAGCGAGATCGTCCAGTCGGAGATCTTCGGCCCGGTCCTGGTCGTGCTGCCCTTCGACACCGACGACGAGGGCATCGCCCTCGCCAACGACACCCCGTACGGACTCGCCGCCTCCGCCTGGAGCCGCGACCTGTACCGGGCGGGCCGTGCCACCCGCGAGATCAAGGCGGGCTGCGTCTGGATCAACGACCACATCCCGATCATCAGCGAGATGCCGCACGGCGGATACAAGGCCAGCGGCTTCGGCAAGGACATGTCGGTGTACTCGTTCGAGGAGTACACACAGGTCAAGCACGTGATGTACGACAACACCGCGGTCGCCCGGAAGGATTGGCACCGCACGATCTTCGGGGACCGATAGCCAGGCCGGACAACGGCCACACCCACCCGAAAGGGCAACGCGCATGGAGCAGTACGAGCCGGAGCACCTCTCCGCGGCCCAACTGGCCGCGATGCGGCGCAGTCTTACCAGTGGCAGGGGTGCCCTCACCCGTCGTTCGTTGCTGCGCGCCTCCGGCATGGGCGCGCTCGCGCTCGGCGGCCTGGGCACGCTGAGCGCGTGCGGCATCCCGCCCGCGCAGCGGGAGGGGGACGCAGCGGCGGCCTCCGACGACCACTCGGCCAAGGAGAAGCAGGTCAACTTCTCCAACTGGACCGAGTACATGGACGTCACCGACGACGGCAAGCACCGGCCCACCCTGGAGGCGTTCACGAAGCGCACCGGGATCCAGGTCAAGTACACCGAGGACATCAACGACAACGTCGAGTTCTTCGGCAAGATCAAGCCGCAGCTCGCGGCCGGCCAGGACACCGGCCGCGACATCATCAACGTCACCGACTGGCTGGCCGCACGCATCGTCCGCCTCGGCTGGGCGCAGAAGCTCGACGCGTCGAACCTGCCGCACGCCTACGCCAACCTCTCGGCCCAGTTCCGCTCCCCGGACTGGGACCCCGGTCGCGCCTACTCGTACCCGTGGGCGGGTATTCCCACCGTCATCGCCTACAACTCCAAGGCGACCGGGGGCCGCAAGGTCGATTCCGTCAGCCAGCTGCTCGACGACCCGAAGCTCAAGGGACGGGTCAGCTTCCTCTCGGAGATGCGCGACTCCATCGGCATGACCCTGCTCGACATGGGCAAGGACCCCGGCACCTTCACCGACGCCGACTACGACGCCGCGATCGGCCGGCTCCAGAAGGGCGTCGACAAGAACCAGATCCGGCGCTTCACCGGCAACGACTACACGGCCGACCTCGACAAGGGCGACATCGCCGCCTGCGTCGCCTGGGCGGGCGACATCATCCAGCTCCAGGCCGGAAACCCGGACATCAAGTACGCAATCCCGGCCGCGGGTTACATCATTTCCAGCGACAACCTGCTCGTCCCGGTGAAGGCCCGGCACAAGACCAACGCCGAGAAGCTCATCGATTACTACTACGAACCGTCGGTCGCCGCCAAGCTCGCCGCGTACATCAACTTCGTCTGTCCGGTCGACGGAGTCCGCGACGAACTGGCGAAGATCGACCAGGCGATGGCCGACAACGTCCTGATCCTTCCCGACAAGGAGATGGCGGCCCGGTCGCACGCCTTCCGTTCGCTGACCTCCAAGGAAGAGACGGCGTACGAAGAGAAGTTCGCCAAGCTCATCGGCGCCTGACCGACCCGCCTTTCCTTCCCCCGACCTTCCCCTGACACCACTGGGACTGCGACCCATGACACAGCAGCAGACAGAAGGCGGCGACGTCCGCCTCACCGGGATCAGCAAGTCGTACGGTTCCTTCAAAGCCGTCCAGCCGCTCGATCTGACCGTTCCGCAGGGCTCCTTCTTCGCCCTGCTCGGGGCGTCCGGCTGCGGCAAGACCACCACCCTGCGGATGATCGCGGGGCTGGAGGAGGCCACGACCGGCACCATCTCGCTGGGCGGCCGGGACATCACCGACCTCCCTCCGTACAAGCGGCCCGTCAACACCGTCTTCCAGAGCTACGCGCTCTTCCCGCACCTCGACATCAGCGAGAACGTCGCCTTCGGTCTGCGCCGGCGCGGCATCAAGTCGGTCAAGAAGCAGGTCGACGACATGCTGGACCTCGTCCAGCTCGGCGACTTCGCGAAGCGCAAACCGCACCAGCTCTCCGGCGGCCAGCAGCAGCGCGTCGCCGTCGCCCGCGCCCTGATCAACCACCCGCAGGTGCTCCTGCTCGACGAGCCGCTCGGCGCCCTCGACCTCAAGCTGCGCCGCCAGATGCAGCTGGAGCTCAAGCGCATCCAGACCGAGGTCGGCATCACGTTCATCCACGTCACCCACGACCAGGAGGAGGCCATGACCATGGCCGACACCGTCGCGGTGATGAACGCGGGCCGCGTCGAACAGCTCGGCGCCCCGGCCGATCTGTACGAGAATCCGAAGACGACGTTCGTCGCCAACTTCCTGGGCACCTCCAACCTCATCGAGGGTGAGATCACCGAGGCCGGCGAGGACATCCTGGTCGGTGCGGGCGGCATGACGCTGCGGCTGCCCGCCGGGCGGTGCCAGGCCCCGACCGCCCGTGGCGGCAGGCTGCTGCTCGGCGTCCGTCCGGAGAAGATCTCCCTCGCCCACGCCGACGACGCGGACTCCATAGCCGCCGGACGCAACCGGGTCACCGGCCGGATCACCGACTCCAGCTTCATCGGTGTCTCCACGCAGTACCTGGTGGAGAGCCCGGCCGGCAAGGCGCTTCAGGTGTACGAGCAGAACATCGAGCGCGACACCCGGCTCACCCCGGGAGCCGAAGTCGTCCTGCACTGGAACCCCGCGCACACCTTCGGCCTCGACGCGGCCCAGGACATCGACGCGGGCGTGGAGACGGTGGAGGACGCGACGTGACCGTCACCGAAGCGCCGCCCGCGCCGCCCACAGACCCCGCCGAACTCCCTGTACGCAAGGCCTCCACCCGCAAGCGGCTCGTCCCGTACTGGCTGCTGCTTCCCGGCATCCTGTGGCTCATCGTCTTCTTTGCGCTGCCGATGGTCTACCAGGCGTCGACCTCCGTACAGACCGGATCCCTGGAGAAGGGGTTCGAGGTCACCTGGCACTTCCAGACCTACTGGGACGCGCTGTCCGAGTACTACCCGCAGTTCATCCGGTCCCTGCTGTACGCGGGCACCGCGACAATCCTGTGCCTGCTGCTCGGCT
>NZ_JBEZKL010000060.1:0-43533 GCF_040704695.1 Streptomyces sp. NPDC048411 | reverse complement strand
GGAAGACCAGCGCGATCAGCACCAGCACCGAAGGGATCTCGCTGAACGCCCAGGCGATGCCGCCCGCCCAGTTCTGGTCGCTGAGCGCGTCGATGTTACACCAGCAGCCAGGTCGGCTCGCCCGCGTCCGCCGACATCGTGGCGGCCGTCGAGCGGGTCGGGCCGCTGTTCAACCTGGTCAACGGGGACCTCTGCTACGCGTCGTACGGCGGCCGCCGCGGGCAGAGCCGGGTCGCGACCTGGGCTGACTGGTTCATCAACAACAGCCGCTCGGCCCGCCTGCGCCCGTGGATGCCCTGCGCCGGCAACGGCGAGAACGAGCGCGGTAACGGCCCGATCGGTGCAGCGGGCTACCAGGCGTACTTCACACTGCCCGACTCCACGGCCTCGCTCGACGAGGAGACCCGGGGGATGTGGTACGCGTTCACGGTCGGCGCGGTCCGCTTCATCAGCCTCGCCAACGACGACGTGGCGATCCAGGACACCGGCGACACGTATCTGCACGGATACTCGGGCGGTGCCCAACAGCGTTGGTTGCAAAGTGAGTTGAGGGCAGCGCGGGCAAGCCGGGAGATCGACTGGATCGTCGTTTTCATGCACCACCCCATGATCTCCAGCTCCATGCACGGCAGCGGGAGCGACCTCGGCGTGCGCGAGGCGTGGGGCCCGCTCTTCGACGCCTACGGGGTCGACCTGGTCGTCAGCGGCCACGAACACCACTACGAGCGTTCACACCCCGTGCGTGGCGCTCTCCCCAACGACACTCGCACCCCGATCCCGACCTCGACGCGGCAGGACCTGATCGACACCGGCCTGGGCACCGTCCATATGATCATCGGCGGTGGTGGGAACATCGCCACCTCCCAGGACGACCTTTTCGAACAGCCCAAGGGCCGCGTGGTCGTCGCTCTGGAGGACAAGCCGCGCCCACCCGTGCCGTACCGTGAATCGATCTGGCTCACCGAGGACGCCCCGTGGGCCGCCGTCCAGGACCGCCAGAACACCCACGGCTTCGCCGCCTTCGACGTCGACCCCGGCGACCGCCGCAGCGGCCGGACCCGGATGCGGGTGACGTACTACACCTTCGACGGCCCACACGGCGACCTGACCCCGGTGGACACCTTTACCCTGGAACGCCGCCGCTCCGACGCCCGAAGCTGACACCACGACACGCGGGCGCGCCCGCCTGGCCGAGCTGGAGGACACGGCGGAGGCGGAGCGCCGAAGGCCGGCGCGGTACTGCTCAGGCGGCGGCCTCGTGAGGACGCCACTTGGCACCCCTCACGCGCGGCGCTGCACGTTCCTTCCGTTGGCGTGCTTGTCAGCACCGGTTCAGGCGTCAGTCTGGGACCACGGGGCGCGCGCTGCCGAATGCCGAGTCACCCGCGCACTGGTGACTTGTTTGCGATCGGGATCTCCTTGCCAGGTAAAGGACGCGTCAACACCAGAGACTACCGCCGGTTACACGGTGATTCCGCTCAAGGGTGATTGCGTTTCGCCAGTCGTGGGGCGTCGGCGGATTTTGGCCGGGCGCTAAGTGTCGTTCAGCAAATCCGGGCCGGAGTGCGGCTGGACGAGCCCAGAAATGCGCCTCCGGCGGAGCCTGATAATGCCCCGAGGCCGTGACCCTATATGGATCCTGGGTCGCCGCCGTCCGCCAAGGATTCCAAAAGCGGCCCAAACGGACACCACTCGTCGAAGTCGGTACGGGCTGTTGACGTGGCCATTGCAGGGGCGACACAATCCTCCCCGGTGGACGCGGGTAGCGATGCCCCACCGTCGAGAGGCGTACGACCTTGCGAAGGGGCGATATGCAAACGATCGACCGTGCACCTCTGATGGAGATAAGACCCCGGCTGCGTAATGACGTGGTATTCCTTCGCGTCGACACCGGAATCTATCTCAGAAGTTCAGAGACATCCTGCGTCCTCAAAGGCGCAGGCGCATATGAGTGGATGTCCGTCCTCGGTCCTCGAATGACTGGCGAATCCAGCATCGCGGAATTATGTGAAGGGCTGGACGACAGCCGACGCAAAACCGCAGTCGGACTGATGCGCACCCTGCTCGACCGGGGCTTCGCCCGCGCCGTCCCGCGCTCTGACGTGCAGCTGCTGCCGGCCGCCGTATCGGATCTGTTCGCGCCGCAGATCAATTTCGTGGAACATTTCATGCACGCGGACCAGCGGACGCCGCAGGAACTCTTCGCGCGGTTCCGCTCCTGCCGGGTCCTGGTCAGCGGCCCACCCGGGGGCGTAGCGGCGGCAGCGGTGCGCGGCCTGCTGCGCAATGGACTGGCCGAAATCGCGCTGGACGACGCCGCGTGGGGATCGGAATTCGACACCGAGACGGCCCGGCTCGCGGACGCGGGCGCACCGGCACACGTCGTCGTGATGCCGTCGACCCCCGAGGATCTGACGCCGTTCGACGTCGTGGTGGCAGTGGCCGACGGATCGCGCAGCGGTGTGCTGCTCGAACTGGCCGAACGGCTGCACGGCGTTCCGCACGGCCCGCGCCTGGTCCCGGTGGTGGCCGACCCGGACCGCATGGTGGTGGGGCCGGTCTCCGGGCCCGCGGAGCAGCCGTGCTGGGTGTGCGCGCAGCTTCGGCTGTCCGCCAACTCCGATCCTCGGTTGATGGCCGACTTCTGGCGCTCACTGGCGGTCGGCCCGGCCGGCGGCGACGCCCCGGCCGGCGGCCTGGTGGCGCAGTCCATGGCCGGCAATGCCGTCGCGTTCGAGGTCTTCAGGCTGCGCACCGGCCAGTTGCAGCCGGACGACGAGCGGCACGCCGTGATCCAGGATCTGACCACGCTGGAGGCCGGCCGCGAACGGGTGCTGCCGCATCCCGGATGCCCGATGCGGCACCAGCGGGTGGAGCCCGACGACGGCCTACGCCCGCCCGCGGACGAAAGTGACGCCTATGGGCGTGCGGCTGTTCTGGTCTCCCCGCGATTCGGCGTGATGTCCGGCTGGACGGACGACTCGATCCGGCAGATCCCGCTCAAGACCGGCCGGGTGCGGCTCGGGCCGGCCGGCTCGCTGACCGACGGGGTGCGTGAGATCGCCGCGTTCGACACCGACACGGTCCTGGTCGCCCGCACGCGCTCGGTGCAGGCGGCGGTCGCCTGCTACGTGGGCCGGCTCGGGCCCGTCGGGCTGCGGGACGAGGCGGCCCCCCTGGACGGAGAACTGGTTCCGGCCGAGCGGCTCGCCCTGTTCAGCGGCCTGCCCGCACCCGAGGAGGAGTCGGCGATGCGGGCACGGCTGTCCGCGGTGTCACTGCACGAATCAAGCCGCTGGCAGGTGCCGGCCGCCGCCGTCCACCCGCTCTCCCCGGCCAACTCCCAGCTGCTGTTCGAGCCGAGCCCCGCGGGCGCGGCGGCCGGCTGGACCGCGGCGGACATACAGGAACGCGGGCTGTGCTCGGCGCTGGCGCAGCGCGGGCTCGTCCGCGCGATCCGCGGCGAGGACCCGGCCCTGCCACTCACCGAGGAGTGGCTGGCCGGCGACGAGGAGACGGCGTTCGTGCTCGGCAGCCTGCGGCACATCGGCCACACCGCCCGGGTCTACGCGCTGCCCGGCGCCGCACCGGCCTTCGCGGTGCTCGCGGTGGTCGAGGGCGCCGACGGCGGGGCGGTCGACTGGGCGACGGGCTCGGCGCTGTCGGTGCGCGCCGCGGTAAGCGAGGCGGTGCGGGACGCCGTCGGTCTCGCCGTCGGCCGGCACTACGAGGGCGTGCCCATGGACCCCGGCGACCCGCTGGTGGCCGACTTCGACCCCAGGACCCTCACCGAGGGCGACGCGAAGGCCGAGTGGTCCTTCGACCAGCCCGGTGTGCCGATGTCCGAAGCGCTCGGCCGACTGGACGCCGACGGCACGCGCGCCCTGTTCGTCGACACGACGCCGATCGACCTGAGCGCGATCCGCGCGATGGTCACTGGAACGATCCTGCTTGCTGCGAAGTAGCGCGACAGCGAGCCGGTTCGCGCCCTCGAGGCGCGCCACGGTTCTCGGAACACCGGTTCCGGGTGCACATCCCACCATCACGAAGGGAGGATCGCCATGTCCGTTGAGCTCCGAGACGAACTGAGCGCTCTGGAGAGCGCGACGTTCGAGATCGAAGAGATGACCGACGAGTCCGTCGAGCTGGCATGGTCCAGCTCGTCCTGCTCGTGCTCCAGCTGCTGCTCCTGCTCCACCAGCAGCTGCTGCTCCTGCAGCAGCAGCACCAGCTGACGCAGGCAGCTGACCGGGCCGGTGAGCACCTGTCGCCGGCCCGGTCGTCCGGCTGACACGTGCGGCTGCCCGACGCGACGGTCTCCGTCGCCGAGGCAGGCAGCCGCACCCCCATCTTCGGAGTGACTGGGTGGACGGATGAATGTGGTGTCGAACGCGGTGACCACCGCGACGGTCCTGGACGACCCCCGGGTGACCGACGTCGTCCGCGACTATCTGGCCGGGCGCGCCGGCGCGGGCGTCACGGTCGACGTCGGGGTGCTCGGCCTGCCGGCGCGGCCGGCGCCGAGCGGGGAGCGGCCGGCCGCAGGACTCGTCTACCCGGTGCGCCTGTACGGCGGGACGGTGCTGATGGGGCCGCTGCACCGGGCCGACGGCACGAGCCGGCCGTGCGGCCGTTGCCTGGACCGCCGCTGGCTGGCGCTGCGCCCGGTCGAGGAGCGCGGGCCGATCGAGGACGGCGCGGACACCTGGGTGGCGGGCGACGAATCGCTCACCGCCTTCGCCCTGGAGCAGATCGCGCAAATCGTGCACGCGGAGACGGCCGACGGCGAAGTCACCCCCGGCGACCGGCGGATCGGACGGATCGTGGAGCTGCGGACCGGTGATCTGACGGTCGACCGCCACGACCTGATCCCTGACTCCGAGTGCGAGAGCTGCGCCACCCCGGTGCCCGACACCGCCGAGGGCGCGAGATTGCCGCTCGGCCCGCGACCGAAGCCGGGGCCGACCACCTACCGGGGTGCGTCGGCGGCGGACCTGACCCTGCCGACCACCGGCCTGGTCAACGAGGTGTGCGGAGCGTTGGCGAGCGCGGCCCGCCGCGTCTACCAGTGCAGCGCCACCCTGCCCGTCAGCGGGTACTTCCGGGTGCGCAGCAAGTACGACTACCACGAGATGTGGTGGAGCGGGCAGTCGCAGAGCTCGGCGAGCAGCGAGCGGTACGGCATCCTGGAGGGCATGGAGCGGTACGCGGGCCAGTTCCCACGGGCCAAGCAGCCGGAGACGTACGGCAGTTACCGCGAACTGGCGCCGCAGGCCCTCGACCCCGCGACGATGGGCTCGTACCGTCCCGAGTTCTACTTCGGACACAACGACTACTACCAGCCCTACCATCCGGACACCCCGACCCACTGGGTCTGGGGCTACTCGTTCGGTGAGCAGCGGCCGCTGCTGGTGCCCGAGCAGTTCGTGTTCTACCTGGACCGCCGCCCGGACCGGAAGTTCGTCCAGGAGTGCTCCAACGGCTGTGCCAGCGGCAGCAGTGTCGAGGAGGCGCTGTTGCACGGCATGCTCGAACTCATCGAGCGCGACGCGTTCCTGCTGTGCTGGTACGGCGCGGCGAAGCTGCCGGAGATCGACCAGGCGACCGTCGTCGACGAGGAGGTCCAGTTCGTACTGGACCGGGTCGCGAGGCTCGGCTACCGGATGCGCCTCTTCGACATGCGCGTGGACGTCCCGGTGCCCGCGGTGATGGCGGTGGCCGAGCGGTTGGACGGCGGGATGGGCCGGCTGTGCTTCGCCGCCGGCGCGAGCCTCGACCCGGTGGAGGCGGTGCGCGCGGCGATCGCGGAGACCGCCTCCTACATCCCGGGCATGGACGAGCGGGTGGAGGCGAAACTGCCCGACCTGCGCGCGATGGTCACCGACTACAACCGGGTGCACGAACTCACCCACCACGCACTGCTGTACGGCCTGCCGGAGATGGCACCGGCGGTCGACTTCCTGCTGGACGCGGCGCCGCCCCGGTCGATGGACGAGCTGTACGGCCCGTGGCTCGCGCAGCGGCCCGAGAGCCTGGACCTGGCCGAGGACGCGCGCTTCGTGATGGAACGGCTGCGCGAGGTGGGCAGCGACGTCGTCGCGGTGGACCAGACCTGCCCGGAGCAGGACGGCACCGGCATCCGCACGCTGAGCGTGCTGGCGCCGGGGCTGGTGCCGATCGACTTCGGCTGGGAGCGGCAGCGTGTACTGGAGCACCCGAGGCTGAAGGCCTACCTCGACGGCGCGCTGGCGGAGATCCACGCCCGCGACGAGGGGTTCGGTCCCACGGGGCTGAACCGCAGGCCGCACCCGTTCCCGTGAGCCGTACCCGCCGCCTTCCGTGAGGCGTCCCCGCCGGCGCCAGCCCTGGCCGAAGAAGGAGATCCCGTGTCCGAGAACCGCACGCAGGTCGTGAGCGACTATGTGGAGTCGGTGTTCCGGCGCGGCCGGGAGCCGATGCAGCCGGTCGGATTCACCCCCGACTGGGAGGACCAGCCCTCCCGGCACAAGACCTACCTGGGGGTGCGGCGCTTCCCCCTGCCGGCGGCCACCGGCCTGCCGCTGGCCGGCGCCGCGGACGTACTCCTCGGCGAACCGCCCGCCGGCCAAGGCCCGCCCTGGACGCTCGACTCGCTCGCCGCCTTGCTGCGGCTGTCCTACGGCGTCCTCGACCGCAGGCTGCGGGTGAGCTGGAACCAGGACAGCCATGTGCGGGTGCTGTACCCGGAGGCGCTGTGGGGGAGGGGTACCGCATCCGGGGGCGGGATGTACCCGCTGGAGGTGTACTGGGTGGCCGGGCCGGGCGGTCCGCTGACCCCCGGCGTCTACCACTACTCGACGGCGCACCATGGCTTCGAGCGCCTGCTGGCCGGTGATCTCACCGATGAGGTGCGCGCGGCGTGCGAGTTCGGGACCGGGACCGGGACCGGTTCCGGGGAGTCCGACGGCTTCCTCGTGGTGACCGTGCGGTTCTGGAAGAACTCCTTCAAGTACAACAGCTTCTGCTACCACGTGGTGACCCAGGACGCCGGTGCGCTGCTGGGCAGTTGGGAGCTGATCGCGCGGGGCACGGGCCGACGCCTCACCCGCGTGCTGTGGTTCGACGACGAACGGCTGAACCGGCTGCTGGGACTCGAAACCGACCAGGAGTGCGCGCTGGCCGTGGTCCCGCTGCCGTTCGGCGGGCCCGCCGGCGCTGCGACCGGTCCGGCGGACCGCGACGGCGCGGTCGGTCTGATCGACCGGCCGAGCTTCGAGAGGTCGGCGCGGACCCGCACCTTCGAGCAGGTCGAGCAGGTGCACCATGCGGTCCTGGCGGACCGCCGCGAGCGCCCGGAGCCCGAGGCGGCGCGCGGACTCGTACCGGTCTCGCCCGCCGGGGGCGAGGACGTCGTACTTCCCGAGCCGCTGACCGACCGGCTGGGCCAGGACGTTGGCGAGACGCTGCGCTCCCGCCGGACCAGCTTCGGCTCGTTCACCCGCTCCCGCCCGCTCTGCCTCGACGAACTGGGGACCGTGCTGGCCGGCACGGTGTCAGGGCAGCGGTACGTCTCGGACGTGGTGCCCGACGACGTGGGGCTGACAGGGCTGTACGTACTGGCGAACCGGGTCGCCGGGCTGCCCAGCGGCACCTACCGCTACGACGGCGGCGGGCACCGGCTCCGTGTGGTGCGCGAAATGCCGCTCGCCGAGAAGCTGCAACACAGTTACTACCTGAGCAACTACAACCTGGAGCAGGTCGGCGCCGTGCTGGCGATCTCGGGACGGTGGCTCAGCACGCTCGACGCCTACGGCAGCCGCGGCTATCGGGTGCTCAACTCCGAGGTGGGCGCGGTGGCGCAGACGGCCTACACCGCCGCTGCCGCGCTGGGCGTCGGCTGCGGGGCGGTGCTCGGCTTCGACAACATCGCCATCGACGAGTGGGCCGGCCTCGACGACGGGGACGAGCGAACCTTCCTCTTCGTCCTGCTCGGCCACGAACGCGCGGACAGCGCGGACTTCGACTACCGGCTGGTCTGAGAGGGCTGATCCGTGAAATCCAGTGCGCTGCCGGCACCGACGTCACGTGTGACGTCGGCCGCGACCCTGCCCGACCACGAGAGCACGGAGCGCGTGCGGTGGCACCTGGTGCCGAGATTCATGCTGCGCGTCGGCGGTCTCCCCTTCGAAACCGCCGCCGCACTGGCCACTCCCGCGAGCGCGGCGTGGGCGGACGGCGTGCTCGACGCGCGGCGGCGGCTGCGCGAGCGCGGGGCCCGGCTCGCCGACTTCCTGCAGGAGCGGGTGGCACAGAGCCTCGACGACCCGGCGGCCCGCCGGTCGCTGATCAACCTGCGCCGCGACGTCTTCAACGCCCGTGCGCCACGCAGCCTGGCGGCAACCGAGCCGCTGCTGGCGGCCACCGAACTCGCCGAGCTGCGCGAATGGTCCGCCGACCGGCAGCGGCACGAGGCGCTCCTGCGGACCGGCTCCGGCATCCTGGCCGAGGAGAGTGCCGCGGCCCGGCGGGAGCTGCGGCGCGCGGCGACGGAGACGGACCTGCGGCACGGCATCCAGCTGTCGTCCCCGTCGCTCGACGAGTATCTCGACGGTTACCTGCACCGCGCCGGCGGCCCGCTCAGCAAGCGGGAGAGGCGCATCGAACGGTCACTGCTGGAGTACCTGCTGCGCACCGCGTGCAAGACCAGCCCGTTCAGCACCCTGACAGCGGTGTCCGCGGGCCACTTCTCCGAGGCCGGCGGCCGGCCGCTCGTCGCATCCGTCGACGGGTGGGAGAAGCGGGGCACCACCCGGCTGAACATCGCGGTACTCGCCAGACTCTCGGAACTGCTGACCACGAACCCCCGGATCCGTCATGACCTGCCGGTCCGGGCCACCAGCGGAACGCAGGTGCACCAGGACCGGGTCCGCTACCTGCGCAAGCTGCGTGGCGCCGACGGCAACGCGGACGCGGCGGTCACCCTGGACGCGGTCCACGAGAGCCTGTTCTTCCTGCCCGGCGGAGAAGCGCTCGCCGATGTGCTCAAGCTGTTCGGCGACGGCACGACGCTGCGGTTCGAGGACGCCGTACGGCAGTTGTGCGCGATGGACGCCAAGCGCCCCGAGCCGGAAGTGGAACGGTATCTCGCCCACTTGCTCAGGCTCGGCCTGCTCGTCGTGCCGGATCTGCACATCGACATCCACGACCCGGACCCGGTCTCCACCTACCGAAGCGGGCTACGGGGACTGGGGACGGGCTGGGCCGACGACATCGCGACGCTCGTCGAGCGGATGGGCGCGGACGTCGAACGGTTCGCCGGGGCCGGACTGGCCCGCAGGCGTGAACTACTCGCCCACGTGAAGGAGTCGGTGGCCGAGACGCATCGCCTGCTGGGCCGCGACGACACACCGGTCCTGCGCACCCTGGTCTACGAGGACACCACACTGCCCGGGCTGGCGGTGACCGGCGATGCCTCGGCCTGGACCCGGCAGCTCACCCCCGGCCTGCGCCAACTGGCCCGGATCCTAACGGCGTTCGACGGGAACGCGGTACGCAGGCTCGTCACCAAGGGGTTCTTCCGGGCGCGCTACGGCGAAGGCGGCCGCTGCGAGGACTTCCTGTCCTTCGCCCACCAGTTCAACCAGGACTTCTACGACAACTACAACCAGCGCCTGATGCGTCATCAGCGCTTCGACGGCACCACCTTGCGTCCGTACGACAACTGGTTCCGGCAGGAGGAGATCGCCGGCATCGACCGCGCCCGCGCCGCCGTGGCCGAAGAGATGAGAGTCCGGTACGGCGGAGCCCGCGCGCGGGGAGCCGACGTCGAGCTCGACGAGGACTTCCTGGCCACCGTGGAGGAGCTGCTGCCGCGGACGGAGGACCTGCGGTCGCTGTCGTTCTTCCTTCAGCTCGCCGAGAACGGCACCGAGGACCCCATCGTGGTCGTCAACCGGGTCTACTCCGGACTCACCCTGCTCTTCTCCCGGTTCGCGCACTGCTTCGACGACGCCCTCACCGCGTCACTGCGCCGCTCGCTGGACGACGCCGTACCGGAGGGAGCCGTGTTCGCCGAGCTCAAGGGCGGCTACGACGCGACCAACCTGAACCTCCACCCGGTCGTCACCCCCTACGAGATCGTCTGCCCCGGAGAGACCAGCTTCCGCCCGCCGCACGAGCGGATCCCGGTGGAGGACCTGATCGTCGAGCACGACGCGGCCACCGACCGTCTGCGGTTGCGCTCCCGCCGTCTGGGCGTCGAGGTGATCCCTGTCTACCTCGGCTTCCTGCTGCCGATGGCGCTGCCCGAGGTGCAGCAGGTGCTGCTGAACTTCTCCTGCACCACCATGGTCCAGCTCGACCTGTGGGAGGGCACCGGCGTCCAGGAGGGCGCAAGCGGTGTCCTCCCCCGTGTGCGGCTCGGCAATGTGGTGCTGCAGCGCAAGACCTGGCGGTTCGCCGCCGACCAGCTGCCGCCGGTGGTGGCCGGACAGCCGGACGAGGAGTGGTTCCTGGCGTGGCGGGAATGGCAGCGCGAAGCGGGGCTCCCGCGTCATGTGTTCGCCTCGATGGGAGGTGAACACAAGCCGCAGTACGTGGACTTCGACTCCTACGCGTGCGTCCGGCTGCTGGAGACCGCGGTCCGCAAGACCGCCTCGGCGGTGGTGCTCACGGAGATGCTGCCCGGCCCCGATCAGATGTGGCTGCGCGACGGCCGGCACCGGTACGTCACCGAACTCACGGTCCAGCTCGACGGCGTCAACGGAACAGATACGGAGCGGTGATGGACGGCAGGCGAGGATCGAACGACGGCGGTACCGTCGACACGCAGGAGGACGGCGACGGCTGGATCAGCCTGCACGTCTTCTACGCCGCGAATGCCAACCCGGTACTGGTGCACTGCGTACGGCCGCTGATGTCACGCCTTCGTGAACGGGGCCTGCTGCGCTCGTGGTTCTTCATCCGCTACTGGCTGGAGGGCCCGCACATCCGGCTGCGTCTGCTGCCGGCCGACGCTTCGGCGGCCGGCGAAGTCGCCCGCGCGGCGCGGGAGACGCTGGAGGCGTACCTGCGCGAGCGCCCCGCCCTCTACGAGGAGGACCGCAACTCCAGCGGCGACCTCTACAAGAACATGTTCCTCGCCGAGTACACCGAGGAACGCTGGAACGAACTCTACGGCGCCGAAGGCGAGATGCCGTTCCGGGACAACAACAGCGTCGCGCCCATCCCCTATGAACGCGAGCTGGACCGCTATGGTGGCCCGGTCGGCATGGAGCTGGCCGAGTGGCACTTCCAGGAGTCCAGTGAGACGGTGATGGTGCTGCTGGAGACCACCAATGTGCATGTGCGGACCGTACTGCTCGGCCAGGCCGCGCAGTTGACGGCAGGACTGTGCTTCGCCCTGCTGCGGGACGAGGACGCGGTTGCCCGGTTCCTCGTCCGCTATCGCACCATGTGGGAGACCTCGTACCAGGAGCCGAGCGACAGCCAGCACGAGCGCTTCGACCGCTCCTACGAGCGGATGAAGGACCGGCTGGTGCCCCGGCTGCGGCATGTACGCGACAGTGCCTGGGGCGACCCGGCGGCGTCGCCCACCCCGCTGGAGGGGTCCTGGCTCGCCCACTGCGCCGAACTCCGCGACCGCGTACTGAAACTGGCCGACGCCGGACACCTGACGTTCCGTGACGGAGCTGTGCCGGACCCGCAGGACGCGTTGGCCATTGTGCTCAGCTCCTACGTCCACATGACCAACAACCGGCTCGGGGTGAGCATCCTGGACGAGATCTATCTCTCCTACGTCATCTGCAGAGCCCTGTCCGACATGGCACCCAAGGAGGCGCTGCGGTGACCGGAACGGCCTACGACCGGCCCCGGCTCCGGCCCGAGGTGGTACTCGGCCCCGCCCTGCGCTCCGGCCCGAAGACCGTGCACCACGTCAAGGACGCACGCACCGGCTGCTACTACCGGGTCGGCCCCCGTGAGCACTTCATCATGGGGCTGATGGACGGCGGTCACACCCTCGAGGACATCGGACGCAGCTATACCGACACCTACGACCGCCGGCTGGGGCCCGCGCACTGGCAGCAGATGTTCACCATGCTCGGCCGCTACCAACTGCTCGACGGATACGCCGACGATGCGGCCCTGGACAAGCTCAGACAGGCCCACGAGGCCAAGGAGTCGGCACGGCAGAGCCGGCTGCGCCGGCGCTGGGTGATGCTGCGCCCCGACCGGTTGTGCGCCGCTCTGGCCGCCCGGCTGGCGTTCGCCTTCCGTGCGGTGTTCCTGATCCCCGCGTTCATCCTGGTGACCGCTCTGCAGGTGTTCGTCTGGACGCACCTGTCCACCCTGACCCACGAGGCGACGCACCAGAGTTCCTGGGTGATCACCGTGCCGCTGTCGATGCTGCTGTTCTGGGGCATCACCGTGCTGCACGAGTTCGCCCACGGCGTGACCTGCCGCCATTTCGGCGGCACGGTCACCGAGATCGGGCTCAGCTGGCGGTTTCCGATGCTGACCCCTTACTGCCGCACGGACGACATCGTGCTCTTCCACCGACGCAGGGCCCGGGTGGGCACGGCGTTCGCGGGCGTCTTCGTCAGTCTGCTGGCGCTCGTGCCGGTGCTGGCCTGGTGGCTGCTGGCCCGTGACGGGGTGCCCGGGCGCTCGCTCGCCGCCGGGCTGCTGCTGTTCGGCAGCGGAGCCGCCGTGATGAGTCTGCTGCCGGTTCTGCGATCGGACGGTTACGTCATGCTCACCCACTCGCTGAACATCGTCGACCTGCGCCGCGAGTCCTACCGGTTCTGGCGGCTGCGACTGCGCCGGCGCGACCCCGCCGTCCGGGAACAGCTCAGCGCCTACCCGCCCCGCGACGCACGCGCCTACGCGATCTACGGCATCACCTCGCTCCTGCTCCTCGTGGCGGCCTACTGCGCGCTGATGTGGGTGTGGTTCGGCACCCTTCAGCGCTGGACGGGCCCGGTGTGGGCGGTGGTGATCCTCGCCGTGGAGTCCGTGGTGGCGGCCGGCATCCTCGGGCTGGCCGCGCGAGGCCGCTCCGGTGAACGGCAGGCCGCCGATGCCTGAGAGCGGCGACGACATCGCGATCCGCACCAGTGGGCTGACCAAGCGGTACGGCCCGGAAACCGGTGTGTTCGACCTCGACATGACGGTCCGGCGCGGCGAGGTCTATGGATTCCTCGGACCGAACGGGTCCGGGAAGAGCACCACCATGCGGATGCTGGTGGGGCTGATCCGGCCCACCTCGGGGACCGCCACGGTGCTCGGCCACCGCGCCGGGACCCGGAGCAGCCTGCGCGGGGTGGGAGCACTGATCGAGGCACCGGCCCTGTATCCGCATCTGTCCGGCCGGGACAATCTGCGCGTCCTCGCGGGCTACGCGACCGTACCCACGGCCCGCATCGAGCAGGTTCTCGAAGAAGTCGGGATGACGGCCAAGGCGGATGTCGCCTTCCGCGCGTACTCGCTCGGCATGAAACAGCGCATCGCGGTGGCCGCCGCGCTGCTGAAGGACCCTGCTCTGCTCATCCTCGACGAGCCGACCAACGGCCTCGATCCGGAGGGCATGGCGGGCATGCGCGAGCTGATCACCGGACTGCGCCGGGACAACCGCACGGTGCTGCTGTCCAGCCATCTGCTGGCCGAAGTGGAGCATCTGTGCGACCGGGTGGGCGTGATCCGGCACGGCCGGCTGATCGCCGAGGGAACGGTGGCCGAGCTGCGCCGAGGGGTCGGCGAGGGTGGTCTGACGGTGACCGTGGACGCGCCCGAGCGTGCCGCGGAGCTCGTACGGCAGTTGCCGGCGGTCCGCTCGGCGATCGTCGGCGACGGGGAGCTGCGCGTGGTCGTCGACCCGCGTGAGGCGGCCGCCGTCAACAGGCTGCTGGTGGTGAACGGGCTGGAGGTCAGCGAACTGCGCAAGCAGGTCCTCTCCCTGGAGGACGTGTTCCTCGACCTGGTGGAGGGCCACCGGCCCACCGGACCGGAATCCATGGAGGTGGTGGGCAGTTGAACGGCATCCTTCGGGCCGAACTGCTGGCGACACGCAAGCGTCCCGGTGTCTGGGTCGTCGGCGGGGCATGGGCCGGCCTGGCGGTGGCCTTCGGCATGGTGGTGCCGTATGTCGTCTGGCTGGCCATCAGGAACCGGCCGGTCGGCTCGGCGGGTGATCCGGAGCAGCTGATCGGCGGCGTGCTGCCGGACAAGTTCCTGTCCGGCACAGTCGACCTGTACCCGATGTTCGGCAGCGCGCTGATGCTGATCCTCGGCGCTGTCCTCGTCGGCGGGGAGTACCGGTGGGGCACCTGGGGCACCCTTCTGGTCCAAGGACCCGGCCGGAGCTCGGCGGTACTCGGGAAGGCCATGGCGGCAGCGGTGGCAGTCCTGTGCGTCACAGTGCTGGTGCTGGTGGCGAGCGCGGGGGCGAGCGGGCTCGTCGCGGCACTCTCCGGCCGCCCCGCCCACTGGCCGGACGCGGCCACGCTGCTGGGCGGAATCGGCGCCGTCTGGCTGATCAGCATGGCCGCGGCGAGCCTGGGCATTTTCCTGTCGATCCTGCTGCGCGGCACTGGGGCGGCCATCGGAGTGGGCCTGCTCTGGCTGCTGGCGCTGGAGAACCTCGTTTCCGGACTGGCCGGCACCCTTCCCGCCCTCAAGTGGGTGCAACGGCTACTGATCGGACCGAGCGCCGGGTCGCTCGCCACCGCCCTCGATCCGTCCGGCAAGCCGAACACCTCGATTCCCGGGGTTGTCTCGGTTTCGGGCCCCCTGTCCGCGAGCCTGGTACTCGCGGCGTACGTGGTGGTGTGCCTCGGCCTCTCCTGCCTGTTCGTCAACCGGCGGGACGTGACCTGAGCGCCAGTGATCCCAGCCCGGGAGAACCCGCTTTGGGGACACCGGCGGATACGGGGCGAGCTTGCCCAGTTGGGCATCACCGTGGCGGCGGCCACCGTCCGTGCGGTACTGCGGCAGAGCAACGTTCCGCCCGCGCCCAGCGAGCCTGTGACACCTGGACCGCCTTCCTACGCGCCCAGGCCTCCGGGCTCCTGGCCTGCGACTTCTTCTACGTGGACACCACCTTCTGCCGGCGCCTGTATGTGCTGTTCGTCATGGAAGTCGAGACGCGCCGCGTGCACATCCTCGACATGACCGCCCACCCGAACCGGGACTGGGTAACCCGACAGGCCAGCCATTTGATGGTGACGCTGGAGGACCGGGTGGACCACTTCCGGTTCTTCCTGCGCGACTGGGACGGCAAGTTCTCCGACGCCTTCGACGCAGTCCTCGCAGGCGCCGGCGTGCAGGTCCTGCTCTCCCCACCGAGATCACCGAGGGCGAACGCCTTCGCGGAACGCTGGGTCGGTACCGTCCGCTGCGAGTGCACCGCGCGCATGCTCATCCTGAACGAGCGGCACCTGCGCACCGTCCTGGACACCTGCACCGACCACTACAACCGGCACCACCCCCACCAATCACTCAGCCAACGGCCTCCCCAGGCCGTGGAAGCCGGCCAGACAGCCCCGGTGATCCCGCTCGGCGACCGCATCCACCGCATCCAACTCCTCGGCGGCCTCATCAACGAGTACCAACAGACGGCCTGATTCGGGCTGCGCAAATGACCTGACCAACGGCCCGATCCGGGGTTTTTACGCGGGACAGGGCGGGCTCAGCCCACCTGGGGGAACGTGGTCATGAGTCGGCGTGCAATGTCATACCGTTACGAAGCCGTCGGTCCACTCGTCGCCGTCGATCGTGTAATGGTCGATGTGGAAGCACAGCGGCTCCTTGGAGAATCCTGGCGACTTTCGAGCCTCGATGATCCGCGATTCTGCTTTTCCGCGGCTTGAGTAGACCCCGAGGAGTTTCACGTCGTCGCCTCCTTCTTCGTCTGCCCAGAAGTCATCCTCGGTCTTGAAGTGGCGAATCTCGCCGTCCTCCTCCGCGCGGTGATGCACATGCCAGAGAAGGTAGGCCGAGTCCTTGTCCATTGCTGCACCGCCGCCTTACTCGATTCAATTGCGCGAAAGATGCTTGCGCACCTTGTTGTAAATGATACTCGGGCCCTTTTTGTGGGGTGGCCTGTATCCGCCCTCCTTCATTACTCGATCGGTTGCGGAGTCGAGCGTTTCCCTTGGCCCCTTGCGCTCTCCCTTGGTGAAGTCGGGAACATCGTTCCCAGCGCCTGCTCGCGCACGGCCCCCTGGACCTCTTGCCCTTCAGGCCGCCCAGTTCCGACCGATGGCACAGCGGCATCGGACTTCCGCTGGGCATCCTGGGCCAGGCCCAGCTCTACACCACAAACGCGGGCACGCGGATCGAGGGCAAGGGGCACTTGCCTCTGTGCAGGCGCACCCGGGATCGGGGCGTCGCGGCCAACGACGACCTCCTGACCGTTTCCGATCTGCTCGCCCGTGACGACTTCGACTTGGGCAGCAAGTGCGGTGGCTGCGCCGTACGGAGGCTCACCGACACTCAGCTCTCCATTTACCGTGCAGCACACCGGCTGCACGACGTCACGAGGCAACTTGACGACGAGCGTACGCGCCGCCTCTCCGTCGACCTGGACGTGGTGATCCCACAGCTGGAAGAGCTGGCGGACTGGCGGCCGGTCGAGGAAGAGGGTTGGCATACCAACGATTCCTGGCGATGGCGCGAGGCCGTCCGGGACCTGCGACGTAAAGCTGAGAAGGTGCGGCGCGAGAACGCTCTCTAATCCACGCTGCCTTCGGAGGCTGGCAGGGGGAGGGAGGGCAGCCTGTGCCGGCGCGGATGGTGTCCCTTGGGGACCAGTTGGGGACCACACGGTGTGCGCGATCCTGCCCGGTCTGCCTCGATAGGCGCGGCCTGCGTCCATGAAATCTACCTTTTGTTCGGACAATTTCGGCGACCCTCACTCCTGGGGGTCAAGGGGTCGCAGGTTCAAATCCTGTCGTCCCGACAGTGATGTCGGAAGTTCTCGCAGGTCAGGGGCCCTCTTTGGAGGGCCCCTGACGTGTTGGTGGGAGCAGTCTGGGAGCACTCTTCCGCTCCCCGTGCCCCCAGTCGTGGTCGGCCGCGTCAATTGATGTTGACCGGCTATCGCCCGATCCGGTCGAGATGGCTGTGCTCCCGCGGCGGCGGGCCTGCGGCTCCCGGCGTCTGCTGGTCAAGGGGTCCGCTTGCTCCCAATTCTTCCATGGGGGTCGTGTGAATGAGCGACCCTTTGTCAGATTTTCTTTCGTCTACGGTGCCTTCGTCGTCGGTGTCGCCGTCGGCGTTGGCGGCAGCGCGCTCCCTTCCTGACCGTGCTGGGCCCACGTCTTCATGACACATAGTTATCGACTATGCGCGTTGGGAAGTGTCGTGCTCGAGGTCAGCAATCATCGAGAGGCCGCCTCGTTCGCGCAGTCGCTCCCCCCGCGGTCGCGGCGCTATTCCTGGCAGTTCCCGCAGCGGCACATCCCTCCGCGCCGCATCCAGGCGACGGCGGGGAGGAACTGGCCATCGTCTTGCAGGAGCAGTTCGACCAGGGTTTCAACCCCTGGCAGGCCGTCGGCCGCTCGGCCTCGACGCCCCGGAACGGCAACCAGCAGGCCACGACGACGACCGCGGTCCGTAACCTCACCGGCCATCCGCCGTGCACGTTCGACGACTTCTTGGCCGACAGCCTGCAGCCCCTGCTGGCCATCGCGTCACAGGCATCCTGAACGCCCTGGACCGGTGTCGGGGTGGCAGCCAGCCGTGGAGCCGTACTGTCGGCGAGTGCATTGAACGAGCCCCTGCCGGAGCAGCGGGGGCATCAACGTGCGTCAACTGGCAATGACTGCGCTCGCGGCTCGTGGTCAAGTGGCCGGGCCGGGATTTCGAGGTGCCGTGACACCAGGATGGCATCAACGACCGGCTGGAACTGGATCCGTTCGCTTCGGGCCCTCCGGCCGTCGTCCCCGGGACCGTGCGCTCGGGCAGGGCCCCGGGGGCTGGGGGGTGTCATCGGGACGCAGGGCGTCCCTGGAGTGGGCGGGGGGCGACGTCACCCACGTCGGTCACCGCCACCGGTGCGCGGGCCGACCGCCAGCGGAATCCCGGTACGGCGCGACTGCGCCACCGATGCCGGCGAGTCCTCGCTGCGCGCCGCATCCGTGGGGATGACCGGTTCGGCCGGTGTGCTGGACCGGTCCGCAGGCGGGGTATACCCCTCAAGCCGCGCCGTGCCCCATACATACGGATCTGCCTGGGCGCTGCCGTAAGGCGACCAAGCCAGCCGGGTCTGGCCGGTCTTGTCGTCGGTGTCGGAGTCGTAGACCATCACGTTGAGGGCGAACGCCTCCGGGTCGGCAGCCGCCGGCAGCTCGCCCAGTGGGATCTTCGCCTCCAGCGTGTAGCCGGCATACAGCTCGGTGACCGTGGCGACGACGACCATGCCAGGCGTGGTGTCCTTCGCGGGGCCTTGGTGGTTGTCGGCGTCCCGCTCCGCCACCGGCCCCCCGCCGTTCGCCGAGAACGGGAAGATGCCTGTCTTGAAGGTGACGGAGGTGTCGTCGGCCGTGCCACGCGGGTCGATGGCGATCTCCACCGAGTCGGTCCGCCAGTGCCGCTTGAGGTCTCCCTCGCCCAGCGCCGCGCCCGCCCGGTCGTCGGTGACCTTGACGAACACGTACAGGTCGTCGCCGTGCCGCGCGAGCCTCGCCGTCCCCGAAATGTCGTCCGAGCCGACCTCCTGGCCCTGCCAGTACACCAGCGGCAGTTCGGGGCCCGGGTACTCGCCTTCCCGCTCCACACCGTCCAGTACGGGAGCGGTAGCCACCTCGGGGATGACGGTGGACGGGGCAGCCGGGTAGCGGGGCTGCGTGTTGTTGGCCAGCCAGGGCAGGCCGACGCGCTCCGCCCAGGCGGCGAACTCCGCGTATATCGGCCGCAGTCCGGACTGCGGCCGCACTTCGGACTTCACGGCCTTGCCGTGCGTGGCCAGCATCGTGAACCAGTCGGAGCCCAGCTTCTCGGGGTCCGTCGGCACCTCAGACGGATTGGAGGCCCACCCCTGGGTGGCGTACGTGCGGGCTGCGTCTGTCTCCACCTGGGCCCAGCTCACACCGTGCTCGCTCGATCGGGTGCCGGAGAAGACGCCGAAGACCGGCAGCCCGGTGTTGGGATCGGTGCGGCGCTGCTTGGGCGCGTCGGGGCCGAGGAGGCTGCGGAAACCGTAGTTCTGGGCCAGCAGCAGCCGAGGTCGCCAGGGACGGTAGTGCTCGCGGGTGATCTGTGTGGGGAACGCGCCGGGGTCGCCGGCCAGGAAGAACGCCTCGATAGCCAGCCGCGCGGAGAGCTGATGCCCGCCGTGCTGGTTGAACGGGCGCGGGTCCATGGTGACCACCGTGTCGGGGGTGGTGGCGCGGATCAGACGGACGACGCGCTCCAGGGTGTCACGCTCGTCCCAGATCCCGGCGGTCAGCGGCGCCGAGAGGGTGTACCAGAAATCGGCCTTGTCCAGGTAGTAGATGTTGTCGATCCCGGCGTACGCGGTGGCCTTCCGCTCCTCGCCCTCCCGGATCAGCCCGAGGCCCGGCCCCTCGTCGAGGCCGATGGCGTTCCCGCCGCCCTCGCCGCGAGTGATGGTCAGGACGCCGGTGCTGACCCCGTACTGCTCCCGCCACTGCCCGAACGTGGAAAGGTTGCCGGCCTCGTCGTCGGGATGGGCGCCGACGAACAACACGTCGCTGTGGGCCGGGTCGTGACGCCCGCGCCCGCTGCGCTGCGGGCGCGGGGCGCTCCAGCCGTCTGCCCGGGCCGCGGGCGCGGGCACGCCCAGCGCCGCACCGACGAGGCCCGAGGCCAGAGCGACCGCGACGGTGCGCCGACTCGGTCCCGCGGCGCCTTTTGCCCCGTCGGCGCCGACTGTGCCGCCGTGCTCCTGAGTTAAATTCGCCACCGTGCGCCTCCATTTGTTCTTGACTTCTTGACGGACGAAATTTGCGGGCGGCACTGCGCCGCCCTCGCTACTCCTTCACCGCGCCCGTCAGCATGCCCTCGATGAAGCGGTGCTGCAGCGCCACGTACACGACCACCACCGGCAGCGCGATCAGCACCGACGCCGCCGCCAGCAGTGACGTCTCGGCCGTGTGCTGGCCCTGGAAGAAGGCCAGGCCCAGCGGGACCGTGCGCAGGGACTCGTCGCTGATCATCACCAGGGCCATGAGGAACTCGTTCCATGTCCACATGAAGGTAATGACGATCATGGTGGTGATGGCGGGCCGGCCCATCGGCACCAGGATCCGCCACAGCGTGGTCCAGGTGGAGGCGCCGTCCATCCGCGCCGCCTCGATGACGGAGCGGGCGCTGCCGCGGAAGTAGGCGCGCAGCCAGAAGACGCCGAAGGCCAGCGACTGGGCGATCTGCGGCAGGATCAGCGCCCAGTACGTGTCCGTCAGCTCCACGTACCGCAGGTCGAAGTAGAGGGGGATGACCAGCGCCTCCTGCGGCAGCGTGAGGCCGATGACGAACAGATAGAAAAGCACCGTCGAGCCGGGGAAGCGCATCACGCCGAAGGCATAGCCGGCCAGGATCGCCAGCACCGCCGTCGCCACCACCACGACCGCAGTCACCAGCAGCGAGTTGCCCAGGTACGTACCGAAGTGGCCGCGGGTCCAGGCGTCGGCGAAGTTGCCCCAGTGCAGGCCGCCTTCGGGCAGTGAGAAACCGGTGCCCAGCGCGCCCTGGCGGCCGAAGGCGGTGGAGAGGATGCCGATCACCGGCGTCAGCGAGACGATCGCGAAGAGCGTCAGGATCGCGTACGTGGCGCCGCGTTCGGTGCGCGAGATCATGACCGCCGCCCTTCGACGAGCCTGGAGACCGTGACGGTCAGTGAGAAGATCAGGACCATGAGGGCGACGCCGACCGCAGCCGCCGAGCCGACCTGGTTGGTCTCGAAGGCCCGGTGGTAGACCTCGTACGCCGGCACCGACGTGGAGTTGCCCGGGCCGCCGCTGGTGGTGATGTAGATCAGGTCGAAGTTGCGCAGGCCCGCCACGATGGTGAGGGTCAGCGCCACCGCTGCCTCCGCCCGCAGGCCGGGCAGCGTGACGCTGAAGAACTCACGTATCGCGCCCGCGCCGTCGATCCGCGCCGCCTCGTACAGCTCGCGCGGGATGCGCTGCGCGCCGGCGAGGAAGAGCACCATGCACAGCCCGGTCTCCACCCAGGTGCCGACGGCGCCGACCGCGGACAGCGCCCAGTCGTAGTCGCCCAGCCAGGCCCGGGTCAGCGAGCCGAGACCGACGGCCTTCAGGGTGTCGTTGAGCAGGCCGTCGGGGGCGAGGATGGAGCGCCAGGCGACACCGACCACGACCATCGCGAGGACCTGCGGCAGAAACAGCACGGTGCGGAAGAAGGTCATGCCCTTCACCCGGATCCGCGACATCACGGCTGCCAGTAGCAGGCCGATGGCCACCGGCAGGACGGCGTAGAACAGCAGCAGGACGAGCGCGTGGACGAACGGCGCGCGCAGGCTGGGATCTGTGAAGAGGTCCGTGTAGTTGCCGAACCCGGCCCAGGTGGCCCGCGTCAGCCCGTCCCAGTGCAGCAGCGACAGCCACACCGACTGGCCGAAGGGGTACAGAAGGAACGCACCGTACAGGGCGAGTGCCGGCAGCACGTAGAGGTAGCCGATGGCGCGCGGCTCGCCGGGGGCGCGGCGGCGGTACCGGTCCCGGAGGGCGGTCACTTCGACCCCGTCGAATTGTCGCGCTGCTTCTTCATGAAGCCGCCGTAGTCCCTTTGCAGGGACGCCGCGAAGTTCTCGGGGTCGCTGTTGCCGGCGATGAGGTCCTGCAGCGCCTTGGACGTGGTGTCGTAGAAGCTCGGCGTGGCGTAGTCGAGGTACGGCACCAGCCCGTCACCTGCGGTCAGCCTCCGCCAGCCGGCGATCATCTGTCCCTCGCTGCTCTCCGGGTCGATCTCGGCCGCGGCCCGTCCCGGCAGCACGGGCAGCACGCCGTGCTCGGTCATGACGTCGGACGCGTGCGTGTTCGTGATGAAGTCAAGGTAGGCGGCGGCGACTTCGGGGTGATGGGACCGCGACGTGATCGACCAGGCGAGCCCCTGGCCGCCGGTGGTCATCGGGTTGGCGTCGGCCTTGGTGGGCGGCGGCGGGATGAGGCCCAGCTTGCCGCCCATCGGCTTCTTCAGGTCGGCCTGCAGCCAGGTGCCGGTGATCAGGTACGCGCCGTCGCCGCCGGCGAACTTCTTTGCGGCGTCGTCGTAGCCGAGCCCGTTGGCGCCCTTGGGCAGGTAGCCGTTCTTGACCCAGTCGGAGAGGGTGGCGGCCGCGTCCTTGGTGTAGGCGTTGTCGAAGCCCTGGCCGCGGCCGAGGACCGTGTCACGAGCCTGCGCCCCGCCGAGCTGGTCCTGGAGCACGCCGAATGTGTGGATCGCCGGGAACTTGTCCAGGTTGCCGAACTGGATCGGCAGCTCGTCCTTCTGCTTCAGCGTGCCGAGGCTCGCGGTGAAGTCCGCCCAGGTCTTCGGCGGCTTCACGCCGGCCTTCGCCAGGACGTCCTTGTTGTAGTAGATGCCGACGAACTCACCGGTCTGGGATATCCCGTAGAGCCGGCCAGTGCCGAAGCGGTGGCCGTCGGTCGAGACCCGGTTGAGGTTGAGCAGCGTGGTGGGGTAGCGGGTGTTCCAGTCGTAGATGCCCGCGTACGTGTCCAGCGGGGCGAGCAGCCCGGCCTGGACGAAGGACACCATGTCCGGGTAGCCCTGGTTCGCCTGCACCACGTCCGGCGGCTTGTTGCCGGATATCGCGAGCTTCAGGGTGGTCTTGAGGTCGGAGAAGCTCCGCGAGACCCGCTTGATGCGGACGTTCGGGTACTTCTCCTCGAACTCCTTGTTGAGCTGCTCGATCTCGCCGTTCGTGCCGCCACGGGTCTCCTGGTCCCACACGGTGAGCGTGATGTTGCCGGCGCGCGCCGGATCCGGTACGGCCGTGCTCCCGGCCCCGGCTGCCCCGCCGGCCTGCGACCCGTCGGTGCCCGGCACGCACCCGGTGGCCAGCAGGGCCAGACCGGCGACGAGGGTGACCGGCAGCATGTTCCGCCTGGCGCGTCGTGTGCCGGTACGCGGCACCATCGCGCGAACTCCTCGCATTCCCACTCCTCGTCTCAACGGGGTCTCACTGGACGTCTCAGGGGACATCGTCGGGGACGCCTCATCGCGCTCACTCGCCCCGGAAACCGATGGTCGGCACCGCGCGCAGCCGCGGTCCTGGGACCTGTCCCGCGGGGACCAGCTCGTCCAGGAAGGCGTAGCGCCGGGCCAGTTCGCCGGAGCCGTGCGGACGGCGCACCGTCTGCCACCATGTGGCCACCTCCGGCCAGCCCGGCGCGGCCAGCGAGCCGCCGAAGTGCTCCACGGACAGGGCGGCGGTCAGGTTGGCGAACGCGAGCCGGTCGGCCAGCGGCCATCCGGCGAGCGTCCCCGTCATGAAGCCCGCGACGAAGACGTCGCCCGCGCCCGTCGGGTCCATGGCCCGCACAGGCACCCCGGGCACCTCCGCCGTCTCGCCGGTGACCGAGTCGATGGCGACCGCGCCCTCGGGGCCCATGGTCACGACCGCGATCGGCACCAGCTCGGCCAGCACGCGCACGGCCTCCTGCGGGGAGTCGGTACGCGTGTAGTGCTGGGCCTCCGTGGCGTTGGGCAGGAAGACGTGGCAATGACCGAGGTCACGCAGCGCCGCCGGATCCCAGCGTCCGCTGTCGTCCCAGCCCACGTCGGCGAAGATCTTGCTGCCCTGCCGTTCCGCCTCTCTCAGCCAGTCGTCCTGCCGACCGGGCTCGAGCGTGGCCACGCAGGCCCGTGAACGCGGCGGGCCGCACGTGCACGGCGGGGGAGATGGGTGCTCGTGCGTCACCATCGTGCGCTCGCCTTCGTACGCCATCGACACCGTCACCGGCGAGTGCCAGCCGACCACCCGGCGCGAGTGGCTGAGGTCGACCCCCTCGCTGCCGGAGAGGCTGTCCCAGCAGTAGTCGCCGTACAGGTCGGTGCCGAAGGCGGACGCGAGCGTGGTGCGCAGCCCGAGGCGGGCCAGCGCGGTGGCCATGTTCGCGATGCCGCCGGGGCTCAGCCCCATACCGCGGGCCCAGTTCTCGGTGCCGCGTACGGGGGCGTGGTCCAGGCCTGTGAAGATGATGTCGAGGAACACGGTCCCGGTCAGGTACACGTCGTACTCGGGGTCGCCGGGGAGGCGTATGTCTGCCAGCGGGTCGAAGAATTTCGCGACCGTCGAAGAAGTGCTCACCTGCGTGCCCTTCCTGATCGGAGCTGCATGTTGACCGACACCTTGCACCGAGAGTCGTGTGCATGCAAGAGATCGATCAGACTCGTGCACAGTTGCTCAACTGGAGTAAATTGCGGGCATGTTGCGAGAGGCGCGGCACCGCAGGCTGCTGACCATCCTGGGCGAGAAAGGCGTGCTCCCGGTCCGGGAGATCGCCAAGAGGCTCGGTGTGAGCGAGGCCACGGCCCGTCGTGACCTGACCGAGCTCGACGACGCCGGCCTGCTCACCCGCGTCTACGGTGGGGCGGTGGCCGCGCGCACCGACGACGAGCGGCCCTTCGCCGAAGTGGCCGTGGACGACCTGCCGGCCAAGACCGCGATAGCCGCTCGGGCGGCCGAGCTGATCGAGGACGGCGACGCGCTCCTGCTGGACATCGGCACCACCACGCACCAGCTCGCCAAGCTGTTGCGCGGCCGCCCCGTCACCATCGTCACCAGCAACCTCGCGGTGTACGAGGAGTTGCGCGACGACCCCGAAGTGCGGCTGATTCTGCTCGGCGGGGAGGTGCGCCGTAACTACCTCTCCGTGGTGGGCTTCCTCACCGAGTCCAATCTGCGTGAGTTGTACGTCGGCCGGCTCTTCCTCGGCGCGAGCGGTGTGCTGCCCAGCGGCGGCGTGTTGGACAGCACGCACGTGGAGGTGCCCGTGAAGCGCGCCATGATCGCCGCCGCGCGGCAGGTCGTGCTGCTCGCGAGCGCCGGCAAGTTCCCCGGCGAGACCGGTCTCGCCCGAATCTGCGGGGCGCCGGACATCGACGTCCTGATCACCAACGACACGTCGGACCCAGCCACGCTCGCGGCGTTCCGCGAGGCCGGGACGGAGGTAATCACCGTATGAGGCTGACTCTGCTGGGCGGCGGCGGGTTCCGGGTACCGCTCGTGTACCGCGCGCTGCTGACGGACGACGGCGACGCGGCGGGCCGGTGCACCGAACTGGTGCTGTACGACACCGACCGGCGGCGCCTCGACGCGATCGCCGCGGTGCTGGCCGAGCAGGCCGCACAGCTCACCGGGCCGGGGCCGGGCCGCCCGCCCGGCCCGGCCGTACGCACCACAACGGACCTCGACGACGCCCTACGCGGCGCGGACTTCGTCTTCTCCGCGATCCGCGTCGGCGGCCTGCAGGGCCGCAGCTGCGACGAGCGCGCCGCCCTGGGCGAGGGCGTCCTCGGTCAGGAGACGGTCGGCGCGGGCGGCGTGTTGTACGGCCTGCGCACCGTGCCGGAGGCGGTGCAGATCGCCGAGCGGGTCGCGGCCGTCGCGCCCAATGCCTGGGTCATCAACTTCACCAACCCGGCGGGCATGGTCACCGAGGCCATGCAGCGCGTCCTCGGCGACCGCGTCATCGGCATCTGTGACTCGCCGGTCGGGCTGTGCCGGCGCGCCGCCCGCGCGGTGGGTGCCGACCCCGACCGCGCGGGCTACGACTATGTCGGCCTCAACCACCTCGGCTGGCTGCGCCGGGTCACCGTCGACGGCCACGACCGGCTGCCCGAACTGCTGGCCGACGCCGCGGTGCTGGAGTCCTTCGAGGAGGGCAAGCTCTTCGGCGCGGACTGGCTACGGACGTTGGGCGCGCTGCCCAACGAGTACCTGCACTACTACTACTTCAACCGCGAGGCGGTCGCCGCGCTGCGCCAGGCACCGGCCACCCGTGGGGAGTACCTGCGCGACCAGCAGGACGTTTTCTACGCTCAGGCGGCCGCCAATCCCGCCGGTGCGCTTGAGGCGTGGGAGCGTACGCGCCGGGAGCGCGAGGCGACGTACATGGCCGAGAGCCGGGAGAGCACGGGCGGCTGGGAGCGCGACGCCAGCGACCTCGAGGGCGGCGGCTACGACCGCGTCGCGCTGGCTTTGATGCGGGCCATCGCCCGCAACGAGCGCACGACGCTCATCCTCAATGTCCGCAACCGCACCGCAGTCCCGGGCCTGGACTCGGAGGCAGTCGTGGAGGTGCCCTGCCTGGTGGATGCCGCCGGCGCCACCCCGCTCGCCACCGGCGCCGTGGCGCCCGACCAGCTCGGGCTCATGCTGAGCGTCAAGGCGGTGGAGCGGGCCGTGATCGAGGCGGCGGCGAGCGGTGAACGCGCCCCCGCGCTGCGGGCGTTGGCGCTGCATCCGCTGGTCGACTCGGTGTATACAGCTGATCGCATCCTGCAGTCCGCATACCCGGCGTAGCCCGACCCGGGCTATGGCACGACCAACCCGGCGGAAATGACTGCGGCCTGGGGTGCGCAACGGCAGTACAAGTCTTCGATCCAAGATCGGCCGCATTGCTGGGGGGCAAGGCGTCGCAGGTTCAAATCCTGTCGTCCCGACTCGTGAGAGTCGCAGGTCAGGTCCGGTTTCGGAGAGATCCGAAACCGGACCTTGATCATTTTTGGGGACCACTTGGGGACCGGTGCTCCCTGACTGACGTCAGCGGGTGGACGACGCTCCTCGAGGGGCAAACATTGCCGGTCACGGGACAGCCCTCAGCTTCCGAAGTCGCCGGTGAAGATGAGCACGCCGTGGAGGAGTTCCACCTTCTGCGTGGCGGTGGGCCGGCGGGACAGCCCTTAGGGCTTCCGCGGTCATGGGGGCTGCGGGCGCCGGCAGGTGAACAGGTTCTGAGAACCGATTGAGGATCAGCAGGTATCCGACAGCCCGGTTTCAACCTTGCTCCGGAAAAGGGCCGTTTGTGAGAGTTCGAGTTGCCAGTCTCACCCGGCTGCCTGTTACGTTGACCTGCTTTGCTCCGATCGGAAGGAAAGCAATGGATGTCCCCTCCTTGCACAGCGAGTTCCTCAACGACGCGCTTCCCCGGATCCGGCAGGATGCGCGCGTGGTCGGCGTGGCGATCACCGGGTCCATCGCAGGGGGCCACCCCGATGGGCCTCCCTGGTGGCCGGATTCACCGGGGAGCATGTCGGTGAGCCGCGCCTGATCATCACGCTCGTCGGGCCGCCTCTCCTGCACGTCGACTTCAAGTTCGTGCGGGCTTCCGACTTCGCTGAGCGCATCGAGAATCCGGAGGTCCTGTGGGACCGGGACGGAATCCTGGCCGGTGTCCTCGCCCAGCAGCCGCTGGCCACTCCGTCGCTCGACCTCCAGTGGTTCGAGGACCGGTTCTGGACCTGGGTGCACTACGGCGCGACGAAGCTCGGTCGCGGTGAACTGTTCGAGACCATTGGCTTCCTTAACTACCTGCGTGAGACCGTGCTCGGCCCCTTGGCCGCTCGCCGGGTGGGCGCAATCCCCCGCGGTGTATGCCACCTCGAGACCATCGCGCCCGAAGAGGCGCGCGACCTTCAGACGACGCTGTGCGGCTACGACCGCCACGAGGCCGGACAGGCCCTCCTCGCCGCCGTCGATCTCTACCGCCGGTGGTCCGATGGCGGTGGAGCAATCGTTGAACGCCGTCGCCATGCCGAGAAGCTCACCCTGCAATACCTCCACGACGTCATCGACCAAGGACACTGACTGAAGCGGGTCGGTACACGGCCGACTGAAGTACCTCCCCGCCCTTGTCGGCTCATGACGCTCAGCCCCCGCCGCCGTCGGCCTCGTCAGTTCCGGCGCGTCCGGGTCCCGCAGGGGCCGCAGCGCACCGGCGGCGGGCGTGGAGGCGGTGAAGCTGCAGCGGCCGAGCACGTTGAGGTTGCGGTGCTTGAGCGGGGAGAGCGACGTCCTCGTCCCGGTCCGGCCCGGAGCCAAAAGTGATGCTGCGCCGTGAGGCGCAGGAGCACCTGGCCAGGTCAGCTCTGCCTGCTGTACGCAGCTGAGATCTGGCCGACCAGTACGGCGAACGCCATGTCGAGGGCCTCGTAGGTTTCGCCCGCCTCGGGAGCCGCGTTGTCGGCCAGGATCTCCACCATCAGCGTTGCATAGTCGCTGACGATCACTCCGGCCTGCTGGAGGCGGACGATGCCGGTCTCGCGCTTGGTGTCGGAGAACGTGCCGGATGCGTCGACGGCCACGTAACTGTCGTATCCCTCGGCGGCGGCAGCAATTGCCGGGAGGGCGGCGCAGACCTCAAGGGAGATGCCGGTGAAGATCAGCTTCTTGCGTCCCGTGGCCTTGATCCGGTCGTGCACACGGCTGTCGTGCCAGGCGTTGACGGTACTGCGGTCAATGACATCGGTGCCCTGGGGAAGAACCTCGGTGAATTCCGGAATCAGCGGGCCCCACATGCTGTCCGCCGCGGTCGTCGTGACCACCGTCGGCAACCGGAGTACCTGCGCGGCCCGGGCGAGAGAGACGACGTTGTGCTTCAGCTCCAGTAGGCCGGTGTCCCGCACACCGCTGTAGAGGCCCACCTGGTGATCGACCAGGACCACCGCGGCGTTTTCGCGCGTCAGGAACTGCTGGAATTTGCTGTCGGGCATGGTGCACTCCGAACGGTGGTGTGTATCCCCCCAACTGCCGGTCGGTCTCAGCTTGAACGAAGCTCTTGACTGTTGCACGCGGTGCTGGATGTCGGGCATCTCCCGCATATGGGCCACCGACCCCGGCACGGTGCACGACCCACTGTGTCGCGTACGTGAGGCTGCCCTGAACCGCCTGCTGTTCACGGCCCGACCGGCACCATCGGCGCCCCGGGGCGGCCGGGCCGAGGCCGCCGGCCGTGCAGAAGCAGTCAGGATGTGTTCAGCTTCGCCGTGCCAGCCTCACCTTTCATGACGAACGAAACAGCTGCGTTTCCGGCACGCGCCGGGGCTCGGCAGATGCTGAACAAGGTCCCTGAAGTCACGATCTACTTCTGGGTGATCAAGGTGCTGTGCACGACGGTGGGCGAGACCGCCGCCGATCTCCTCAACGAGAACCTCGGTCTGGGGCTGACGAACACGTCGCTGGTCATGACTGTGCTGCTGATCGGCACGCTCTGGTTCCAGTTCCGGGCCAAGAGGTACGTCCCCGGGCTCTACTGGCTCGCCGTGGTGCTGATCAGCGTGGTCGGCACGCTGGTGAGCGACAACCTCACGGACAACTTCGGGGTCGCGCTGGAGACGACGACGGCTGTCTTCGCCGTGGCGCTCGTCGCGGTGTTCGCCGCCTGGTACGCGAGCGAGCGGACGCTCTCCATCCACTCCATTACGACGGTCCGCCGTGAGGCGTTCTACTGGGCCGCGATCCTCTTCACGTTCGCTCTCGGCACCTCGGCGGGCGACCTCACGGCGGAGCGGATGGACCTCGGGTACTGGGTGTCCGCACTGCTGTTCGCCGTGCTCATCGCCGCCGTGGCCGCCGCCCACTACGGGCTCGGCCTCGCCGCCGTCCCGGCGTTCTGGATCGCGTACATCCTCACCCGCCCGCTGGGCGCCTCGTTCGGCGACTACCTCTCCCAGGCGCGCGCCGACGGCGGTCTCGGCCTCGGTACGGTCGGCACCAGCGCGATCTTCCTCGTCCTGATCCTGGCCCTCGTCAGCTATCTGACGGTAACCCGGCGGGACGCGACCCCCGCTCCCGTCAGCCCGTCGGAAGGCTGACCACGAACCGTGCTCCGGCGGCGGCCGGGTCCCACTCGATGTCGCCGCCGGAGGCGCGGGCCAGCCGCCGGGCCAGGGCCAGCCCGAGACCGGCCCCGTCATGACCATCGTCCGGCTCGGCGCGGCGGCCCGGCTCGAAGACGTCCGCCCCGGTCTCCGGGGGCACACCCGGGCCGTCGTCGGTCACGGCGAGCTCGACACCGGCCGGGGTCTGCGCGTACGTCAGGGTGACGGCGGTGGCGGCGTAGCGGCGGGCATTGTCGAGCAGCGGCATGAGCATGCGTTCCACGAGCGCGGGGGAGACCCCTGCGGTGACGTCGGCGCCGCCCCGTACGGACAGCGGCGGGGCGTCGGGGTGCTGCTGCGCGTACTGCTCGGCGACGTGATGGGCCAATGCGGGCAGCCGGCAGCGGCCGGGCGGCTGCTCGGTGCGCGCGCGGGCTTCGGACAGCAGGGTGTCGCAGATGTGCCGCATGCTCGTGGCGGCGGCAGCGATCGCCTCGTGGGAGGCGTGCTGCCCGGCCGCGTCCCGTGGCCGGGCGGTGAGCCAGTCGGTCTCGGCCACGATGCGGGCCAGCGGGGTGCGCAGCTCGTGCGAGAGCTCAGCGGTCCGCAGTTGTTCGTGGCGCAGTACGGCGGCCAGCCGGTCCAGGAGTTCGTCGAGGTTGGTGGCGAGCGAGGCGAGCTCGTCCGGGCGGTGGCCGGTGCCGAAGCGTTCCGCGGCGCCGAGCTCACTCCAGCGGGCCGCCCGGGTGCTCATCTCGGCGACCGGGCGCAGGGCCCGCTCGACGATGGTGCGGGTGAGCAGATACACCCCGGCCAGGAGCAGCAGCCCGAGGATCGCGGAACCGGCGAGGGCGGCGTGGGCGGTGCTGCGGTACGGGTCGAGGGAGACGGCGACGACGACGGTGCCGGTCTGCCGGTTGCCGGCGCGTACCGGCAGGGCGTACAGCCGGGAGGGATTCCTGCCGCCCGTTTCCTGGTATCTGGTGCCTTGGCCGGTGAGCCCGTCCGCCTGCCGCTGGAGTGCGGCGGGCGCGCTCGGCCGTTCGACGGCTGTGCTGCCGCGGTAGATCCACGTGCCGACATCCAGGGCGTGGTCGTCGGCCGGTTCGTGGACGACGATCCCACCGTCCGGGCGCGCCTCGATGGTGGCGGCCACCGCCGCGGCACGGGTCTGCAGCAGGTCGGCGGCCTGGCTGTTCAGCCGTCCGGCGAGGACTATGTTGAACGCGACGGTGAGCGCGGCGACCCAGGCGGTGGCGGAGGCCAGGGCGAGCAGGGCGAGGCGGCCCCGCAGGGTGCGGGGCAGTGCGGCGCGGAGTCGTCCGATGACGCGGAACCGCCTCATATCAGTCGGTACCCGACGCCTCGTACGGTACTGATCTCCTGCGAGCTGTCCGCCTCGCGCAGCTTCCGGCGCAGCCGGGTCAGGTACTGGTCGAGCGTGTTGTCGCTGACCTGAGCCCCGTCGGGCCAGGCCGCGCGCAGCAGTTCCCGCCTGCGTACGGTGGTTCCCGGCGCGGCCATCAGCGCGGCCAGCAGACGGAACTCGGTGGGGGTGAGCGCCACCGGCGTGCCGCGCACCTCCAGGAGGTGGCGTACGGGATCGAGTCGCAGCTCCGCCAGCTCGACCACGGGGTCCGGCCCGGCGCGGCGCAGCGCCGCGCGGATCCGGGCGGCGAGCTCGGTCAGGTGGAAGGGCTTGGCGAGGTAGTCGTCGCCGCCGGCCGAGAAGCCCGAGAGCCGGTCGGTGAGCGTGTCGTGCGCGGTGAGGAAGACCACCGGGGCCTGCAGCCCCGCCGAACGCATGGCCTGGCACACGTCCCGGCCGTCCGAGTCGGGCAGCCCGATGTCGAGGACGACGGCATCCACCCGGTCGTCGAGGGTGCGCAGGGCGCCTGCTCCGCTGGCGGCGGTCACGACGGCGAAGTTCTCCTCGCGCAGTCCGCGGGCGAGCACGTCGCGCAGCCCGTGGTCGTCCTCGACGACCAGGACGCGGCGTTGCAGAAGTTCCGTCACGGCAGTCGAGTCCTTCGTCGGGGGCCCGCAGCCCGGTCGCAGCACTTTCGTCTACAGGACTGTAGACGAAACCGGTCGGCTCATGTTCCGCCGTGATCGTCACCGGCACCGCCGGTCTCCAGACGGTAGCCGTGTGCTCGCACTGTGGTGATCCGCAGTAGGCGCAGGGGCGCCGCCGCGGCGTCGGCGGCCGCGTGAAGCCGACTGCGCAGCGAGGCCATCGTCACATCGAGGTTCTTGGTCGGACCGAACCAGTTCTCGTTCGCACCTCCGAGGCTGTTGACGGTGGGGTTGTGCCGGCCACCGGGGCGGGATCGGCCGTGGACGGACTCGCGCGGACGACTGCTCGGTCGCCTCGTGGCCCGAACAGGTGCAGGATTTCCACGGCGCTCGTGCTCGCCGGACCGAACCAGTGGGGTTCTCCGGTGTCGAACTCGGCCACTTCGCCGGGGCCGAGGGTGAATTCGTGTTCCCCGAGAACGAGGCGTAGCTCACCTGCGAGGACGTAGAGCCACTCGTAGCCGTCGTGGGTGACCAACTTCGGTTCGCGGGGAGCCAGTACCTGCTTGAACACCTGCACCCGGCCCGGGTACTGCGTCAGGGGCACCAGGGTGCTGCCGTGCCCTTTGCGCAAGGGGGTGAGATGCACCCGTGGGTCACCGCTGGCCGGTGCGGCCACCAGTTGGTCGAGCGCGATGCGGTGCGCACGCGCGAGCGGGATGAGCAGTTCCAGAGTCGGGCGCCGTTTGCCTGACTCAAGACGAGACAGCGTGCTCACCGAGAACCCGGTCGCAGCGGCAAGCGCCTCCAGCGTGAGTCGACGGTCCCGGCGCAGCGCGCGCAAGCGGGGCCCGATGCCGTCGAGTATCTGCTCCAGTTCTTCGTCCACGGAGACCATTTTGCAGTCTTCGCAAATCCGCTGGGCGGTGGTCGTCCCCCGGCCCGAGCATGGCCGGGCAGATGCTTCCGTACTTGAGAGGTAGGCCGTGACCGCGACGATTCACGCTGTTCAGCCCGTTCTGAGCGCACGTAGGCGCTGGACGGTGCTGGCCGTCTGCTGCTTGAGCATGTTCCTGGTGGGTCTGGACACCACCATCATCAACGTGGGCCTGCCGGCCATCGGCCGCGGCCTGGATGCCGGGACTCGCCGGCTCGAGTGGACGGTGGACGCCTACACCCTGGTCCTGGCCAGTCTCCTGATCTCCTCCGGTGCGCTGGCGGATCGCCTTGGACGCCGACGGGTGTTCCAATTCGGGTTGGTCGTGTTCGGTGTGGCCTCGCTGGTCTGCGCGATCGCCCCTTCGGTGGGCGTGCTCATCGCGGCCCGTGCTCTCCAGGGAATCGGCGCCTCGATGCTCAGTCCCGTAGCTCTCGCGATTGTGGTGAACGCGATGCCCGATCCGAGGGAGCGAGCGCAGGCGATCGGTGTCTGGGCGTCGGTCTTCGGGCTCAGCATGGCCGCTGGTCCTGTCGCGGGCGGCGCTCTCATCGCTGGTATCGGCTGGCGCTCGGTGTTCTGGGTCAACGCGCCGGTCATCGTAGTCGCCCTGGCGCTGAGCGCGGTGTTCGTGCCGGAGTCCCGGGCGAAGCGGGCGCGGCGGCTCGACATACCAGGTCAGGTCCTGCTGACAGCGGTCATCGGGGTCTCGGTCGGTGTCCTCATCGAGGGGCCGCACATCGGTTGGACATCGCTCGCGGCGCTTTCCGCGTACGTGTTCGCCACCGTGGCGGCGGTCGGATTCGTGTGGGTCGAGTCCCGCCGACGCGAGCCGCTGATGGATCCGGGGCTCTTCCGGAGTCCGGTCTTCAGCGGTGCGGTCCTGGGTGCCGTGGCGGTCTTCGTCGCCTTGAACGTGACGCTGCTGCTCAACACCCTCTACCTGCAGCACACCCGGGGATGGACGCCACTCGCCGCCGGGGTGGCGACCTTGCCCATGGCTGCCGGAGCGACCGTCTGCGCACCCCTGTCCGGTCGGCTGGTCGGTCGTCTTGGAGCGCGGACGCCGCTTGTCCTGGCCGGTGGCTTCATCACGGCAGGCGGACTCTGCCTGGTCAGGCTCGACCTGCACACGAGCGTGCCACTGCTCCTGCTTGCCTACTTGCTCATCGGCATCGGGTTCGGGTTCGCCAACGCCCCGATCACCAACACCGCAGTGAGCGGACTGCCTGCGACCCGTGCCGGCGTGGCCGGAGCGATCACGTCCACCGCACGGCAGTTCGGCTCTGCGGTCGGCATCGCCATCGCCGGCGGACTGGTCGCCGGTACAGGCCCGGCAGGGCTGGCACACGCATCCCGTCCGGGCTGGATCCTGGTCGCCACCTGCGGACTGTTCCTGGTCCTCGTGGCCCATGCATCGCGGCTGCCATCACGCTCGTGACCCGGCGCCTCACCCGGCGAACCACCCGTCTGCCATCCTCGCGCCTGCTGTTGGTACCGCGCTGCTCGACCAACTGCTCCTCGCGGCATGCGAGTTCGATCTGGCTGGCCAGTTCGTTCTCCGCGATGGTCCGCTCGCGCTCGACGGCCACTGCCCGGCGTTCGTACGTCGCCCGGTCGGCCTCCTGCTGGATCTGCTCCCGGGCCGGGGTGCGCAGCGCGCGCTCCACCTCTGCCTCGGGCGGATCGCGACCACGCGCACCGCCACCACATCGATGCCGGTGGCGGGCAGCCGGGGCTCGGCGGCCAGCCCCTCGGTGACCCGTTCCCGTACCGCCGTGACCCCGTCGACCAGCGGGGTGCGGGCCAGCACGTCGAGGGCGTGCTGCTGGGCGGTCTCGGTCAGGAGGGTGGCGATCTGCTCCAACGGCGCACCGCGCCAGGCGCCGGTGTCGGGGTCGACGGAGAAGTCGATCCGGGCGGCCGCCTCGGCGGGGTCGCTGATCCGGTACGTCACGGTGGCCTGCACTGTGACGTCCTGGAAGTCGGACGTGCGTGCGTGGAAAGTCATCGCCAACTCACGGTCGTTGACCGGCACGTCGGAGAGTGTGGCGTGCAACGACCGATACCAGAGGCTCAGTCCTGGTCCATCGTGCGTGAGCCGGCCGCGGTCATGGTGGCGGATGTGGGCGGTGGGTGCGGAGCGCAGATGTCGCCAGCCGAACCTCTTGGTGATGTCGGCCATGTAGGAACCCCCTGATTCTCGTCATGAAGACGATAAGAGGGCTGGTTGATGTCGTCAAGGGGACGAGAACGGTCGGCCGAACGCTCGCCCGCCGGTCGTCGGTGCTGCGCCGCAGTCGTATCGATCTCCTGAAATCCAGGCCGATGCCGACGCTGAAGGCCGGATCGACTGAAGCATGGTCAGCGTGGACTCCACCACCTCCCACGCTCATCAACACGCAGCAGGCGCCCGCTCATGCCCACCAAGAATCGCCGGACGAGGCGGCAAGGACGTCCGCCCGACCGGCTTCGACAGGACGATCTACCGTCGCCCCAACGAAGTCGAGCCAACGATCAACCGGTTCAAGACCTTCCGGGCCGTGGCAACCCGGTACGACCAACGCGCCTGCGTCTTCCATGGCGCGCTCACTGTCGCCGCGATCCGGCTGTGGCTCCGTCCCTGAGTCATAGTGGGTCACCCCCAATACGCCGTGGTTTACCGCATGACCGGGTGGTTGGCAGACGTGTATTCATCCGCGACATTGAAGACGCTGGCACAGCTTGGGCATTCCGCCTTGCCGAAGAGGTGGGCGATTCCGTTGGCGAGCACGTCTTCCCCGTCGCGGACAGCGGTCTCATGCATCCATCGGCCGATGCCGGAGATTTCCTCGGCGGACGCCGGCCGCAGATTGCGTCTGTCCACGTCCCCCAGGTTCCAGTCCCGAATCGCCGAGTAGCGCCCGTAGTTGCCGATCGCGATCGTCACGTCCACGCCACAGTGGGGGCAGGCCACATGGTAGAAGTCGTCCGTGAAGTCCCCCAGGACGGCCGCCCAGTGGTACTGGCCCTCGACCGCGAGCAACGCGCGGAAGGCCGCGAGGTAGTCGGCCGGCCGCGACTGCAGGTGCCGGTCCAGTAGTTCACGGAGCTCCGCGATCGCGTCGGCGCGGTCCGCCAGCAGATCATCGCAGCCGTGGTGCCCTGCCGCGCGCTCCATGATCCGTCCGGCCAGACCACGAGCCTCCGTGCTGTCCGGTGCGAGGCACACCAGGCGCGGCAGGGCGGCGAAGCTGGCGGGGGACACCAAGTCATGATCGAGGACCAGCCGATATCCCAGCTCTTTCCACGCTTCAGTGTCGTCCTCGCGCTCCACCCGCTCCAGGAGTTCGGGGACGCGATCGGTCTCGAAGCGGCAGTCGCGCATCTGCGCCCAGTTCACCACTTGGGCATTGAACCGTCCTGAGGCGGTCAGGGGCGACTCCGCATTCCCGGCTCTGTCCTGGGCGCCACCTCCAAGCGGTCCATCGGACAGGCCCCGGGCCCTTCTTCTGGTGAGCGGTGGCCTGGCAGCAGCCGGGGTCGCGAGGGTGCTGGTCGTCCGGCCCGCCAACCCTGCTCTTGGCAGCAGGCGGGATGCGGATCCGGCAACGCGCAGGACGGAGGAGGGAGCGGCTCGGCCGCCCCCTGAGCCCCTCCCGCTATCGGCCCTTCGCGGCGAGGAACCGGGCCGGCACTTCGCCGCCGCCGTGCACCGCCAGATCGGCGCCGTTGACATACGCCGCGAAGTCGCCGGCCAGGTACAGACAGGCGCGCGCGACATCGTCCGGCACCGCCATCCGTCGCATCGGGATGACATCCGCCACCGCCGCACCCCCGTCCTCGCCGTACACCGACGCCGCGCTCTCGGTGCGGATCAGTCCGGTCGTGATGTGGTTGACGCGCACCTTCGGCGCCCATTCCAGGGCCAGCGCCCGGGTCAGTGCCAGCAGCCCCGCCTTCGCCGCCGAGTAGGCGGCGGTACCCGGCTGCGGGGTGTGTGCGGAGACACTGCCGATGTTGATCACCGAGCCGCCGCCGTCCTGTTGCTGCATGACCCGGTTCGCCGCCTGCGCCACGTAGAACGGCGCCAGCAGATTCAGCGCGACGACCTTTTCGACGAACCGCGGCGACACGGTCGCCGCGTCGGCGTCGGGGGAGCCGCCCGCATTGTTGACGAGCACATCCAGCCGTCCGTACCGCTCCACCGCGGCGTCGACGAGTGTGGCGGACGCCGCCGGGTCACGGACATCGACCGACCGGAAGCGGGCGGTCCGCCCACCGGCCGCAGGCAGCTCCGACGGTTCATGGCGCCCGCAGACCAGCACCTCGGCGCCCGCGGAGAGGAACGCCTCGGCGATCGCGGCGCCGATGCCCTTCGTGCCACCGGTGACGATCGCCGTTCGCCCGGTGAAGTCGATGGGACTGCCGATGTCCATGGTCCGCCTCTGCTGGTGCCGAACTCGTCGTCGGAATGAATCTACCAATCGTTTGTTTGGTGGACCAGTGGTGGGCGCCCGGGGAGCACGGGCGGCCGGTGACCCCCGAGGAAGTCACCGGCCGGCCGGACGGTGCGCCGCCCCCGTCCCCACGGTGCGGCGCAGGCGGGCCCTCGTCATCCGCTGGGACGACGGCCCACGTTCATCAGGACCCGGTGTCGGCCGGGTCCAGTCCCAGTGCGGGGAAGATGGCGCTCTCCACGAAGCGGGTGAGATATGCCTCATCCGCGATCTTCGCCTCCAGCAGGGGCCTGGCCCGCACCACACCCAGCAGCTGCGCCGAGACGAACTCCGCCGCGGGGTTGTCCATGGGGATCTCGCCACGCTCCATGGCCCGCCGGACCATGACGTCGATCGCTGCGATCTCCGGCAGGATCAGCGCCTCGCGCAGCGCGCAGAGCAGCTCCGGGCTCTGCAGTGCGGCATGGCTGAGTGCGTGCAGCAGTGGGGTGTCCCGTCCGGAACCCGCGCTGATGGCCTGGGCCGCCAGACGCAGGTCACCGGCGAGCGAGCCCGTGTCGATGTGCGAGAGCAGCATGCGCTGGGTGCTGTGCAGTGCCGCGACGACCAGCTCCGGCTTGGAGCCCCACTGCCGGTAGAGCGTGGACTTCCCGCACCGGGTGCGGGAGGCGACGCCCTCCATGGTGAGCGATTCGTATCCGCTCTCCCTGAGTATGTCGAGCACAGCCGTGTAGAACTCTTGCGCCCGCTCCGGCGTGATCTTCGAGCGACGCGAGGTGTGGGCCTGTTCCTGCACGGAATCGTGCGACGACATGTGCTTTCCCTCTCTGCGACTCTGCGACGAGGTCTTCCGATACGCCAGTGTACCGAAACGCGCGTGTACCGATACGTCAACGTATCGGTACACTGGCGTCTCGATATGGCATGGACTGGACCATGCCGCTGTCACACCGCTTCGTCAGCAAAGGGGCACCGGGTGATGTACGCCCGTAGCGAGCCCGCAGATCGGGAGCCGGACACTTCTGCCCGACCGCCCCTCGTCCGCGAGCTCCTTCTTGTCGTAGGGCTCTTCGTGGTCTACAAGTTCGGCCGGCAGGCCGCGAACGGTCACGTCGAGGAGGCGTACCGCAACGCCGGACACGTCTGGGACTTCGAACGCGCGGCGCATCTGCCGAGCGAGGGCGCCGTGCAGGGCGCGCTGCTGCACAGCGAGACGCTGGTCCGCCTCGCGAACACCTACTACGCGACCGTGCACTTCCCGGCCACGCTGCTCTTCCTGGGCTGGCTGTACTGGCGCCGCCCGCGCCACTACGTCTGGTCGCGCCGGATCCTCGCCGCGCTCACCGGTGCCGCTCTCGCACTCCACCTGCTGTTCCCGCTCGCCCCGCCGCGGATGCTCGACGCCGCCGGACTCGTCGACACCGGTCAGGTGTACGGGCCGACGGTGTACGGAGACACTCCGGAGACCGACTCGATGGCGAACCAGTTCGCCGCGATGCCCTCGCTGCACTTCGGCTGGGCGCTGATGGTCGCCGTCGGACTGATCGTCGCGACGCGTTCGCGGTGGCGCTGGCTGTGGCTGCTGCACCCGCTCGTCACCCTGCTGGTGATAGTCGGCACCGCCAACCACTACTGGCTCGACTCGATCGTCGTCAGCGCGCTGCTCGCCGTGGCGCTCGCGGTGCTGCGGCTCCAGCGGGCGGAGCCGGTCCGAGGACGTCTGCCGTGGCCTTCCTGCGCAGGGGGCGAGCCCGCGCCCGCCCGTACCGCGCCACCGGTGTCACGCGTTCCCGACCCGGCCGCCTCCCAGGCGTACGCCTCGTCGTCCGGGGGACGGCCATGAACGCCACGCTGATCGCCGTCGCCCTCTCCCTGGTCTCCGCAGCCGCGTACGCCTCGGCGGCGGTGGCTCAGGCCCGGCTCGCCGGACGCACCGATCCGGGCACCGGAGTGCTCCGGATGCTCGGGCGCGGGGCGTGGTGGTCGGCGGTCGGACTCAACGCCGGTGGCGCGCTGCTGCATGTCGCGGCGCTGAAGTACGGGCCCCTCACCCTCGTCCAGCCGCTCGGCGCGCTGACCCTCGTCGCCGCCGTACCGCTGGGTGCGCGCGCCGCCGGGCGCCGGGTGACCAGGACCGAATGGCGCGGCACGATCCTCACCCTGCTCGGCCTGGGCGCCCTGCTGCTGACGGCGGGCGGCTCCGCACCGCACGACACGCTGAGCCTGGCCGAGGCGCTCGCGGTCGGTGCGGCGACCATGGCGGTCGTCGCCGGACTCAGCCGGCCGGGGGCCCGCCCCGGACTGAGGCACGCGGCGGCATCCGGCATCACGTCGGGCGTCGCCTCGGCGCTCACCCAGACACTGACGGTGGCAGTTACGGACCACACGGGCCCGCTGTTCAGCTGGCGCCTGGTGACCGTGGCGCTGCTCGTCTCGGCCTTCGCGATGGGGGGTCTGCTGCTCTCGCAGACTGCCTACCAGGGTGGTCTCGGCGCGCCGCTCGCGGTCGTGACCCTCGCCAATCCCGTTGCCGCCGCGGCGATAGGTCTGGCGCTGCTCGGCGAACGTCTCCAGGGCGGGACGATCGCGCTGGTCCCGGCGCTGCTGGGGTCGGCGGCGGCGGTGCGGGGAGTCGTTCTGCTCAGCCGGGCGCAGGACGGGGCGACGCCGTCGGCGTACCGGGCCAGGATCGAGGCGGAGCCGGCGCCGAGTGTGCCGTCGCGGGTCGTGATCGGCAGCCCCCGGACGACGGACCAGCTGACGCTGCGACCGGAACTCGGCAGGACGCCGGTCGGCGGGCCATAAGGAGACCGGCGCCGGGGCATCCGGTGGCTGTTTCCTCCTCGGTCTCCCCCATGACCCCAAGGACATGGGGGAGATCCCTATCCCGCCGACGGGCCCGGCCCGGTGGCCGGGATCCCGTCCAGAGCGCGGGTCAGCCAGCCGATCCAGAAGTTCTCCAGATCGATGCCGCCGCGCAGTACAAGATGCCGCAACCGGTCCTCCTCCGAGTTCCGCTCCGGCGGGAAGTCCCGCTCCTCGATCGCCAGATACTCGTCCAGCTGCTTTTGGTGCAGCTCCAGGTGGCGGCGTAGTTCCGCGTCCAGACCCGGTGCGCCGACCACCGCCGCCGCGCGCATCCGCAGCAGCAGCGGATCGCGGATCTGCTTCGGGTCCTCCCGGAGCGCCACCCATGCGGACAGTGCCGCACGGCCGGCGGGCAGGACCTCGTACTCCTTCTTCTGCCCACGGGCCGGCTGTGCCGACGGCAGGGCCCGGATCTTCCCGGCCTGCTCCAGCTTTCCCAGCTCGCGATAGATCTGCTGGTGCGTGGACGACCAGAAGTAGCCGATCGACCGGTCGAACCTGCGGGTCAGCTCCAGCCCCGACGACGGCTTTTCGAGCAGGGCGGTGAGGATCGCGTGCGGGAGTGACATGGAGAGCATCCTAGGGACGGCCCGGGCGTCACAGGGCCGCCGCGAGCTCCGTTCCCTGCCGGATGGCACGCTTGGCATCCAGTTCGGCGGCCACGTCGGCGCCGCCGATCAGGTGCGGCGTACGGCCCGCGGCGATCAGTTCCTCGTACAGTTCGCGCTGCGGCTCCTGACCGGCGCAGAGCACCACCGTGTCCACCGGCAGGAGGTGCTGCTCGCCGTCGACCGTCAGGTGCAGACCGTCGTCGTCGATGCGGTCGTACGTGGCGCCCGCGATCATCGTGACGCCTCGGTGCCGCAGTTCCGTACGGTGGATCCAGCCGGTCGTTTTGCCCAGCCCCGCGCCCACCTTGCTCGTCCTGCGCTGCAGGAGATGCACGGTGCGCGGCGGCTTCGGGCGCTCGGGCAGGCGCAGGCCGCCACGCTCCTGGTACGCGGTGTCGACCCCCCAGTGCCGGAAGAACACCTCCGGGTCGAGGCTCGCCGCATCGCCGCCGTCCGTCAGGAATTCCGCGACGTCGAAGCCGATCCCGCCCGCACCGATGATCGCGACCCGCTGTCCGACAGGCGCCCCGTCGCGCAGGACGTCGAGGTAACCGACCACGCTGGGGTGGTCCAGGCCCGGGATCGCGGGGGAGCGGGGTGTGACGCCGGTGGCGAGGACGATCTCGTCGAAGCCGTCGAGCGTGTCCGGCGTCGCCTTCGTCCCGAGCCGGAGCTCGACCTGCTGCTCCGCGAGCCGGGTGCGGAAGTAGCGCAGCGTCTCGCCGAACTCCTCCTTGCCGGGGATCCGGCGCGCCACATTCAGCTGGCCGCCGATCTCGTCGGCCGCGTCGAACAGCGTCACCTCGTGCCCGCGCTCGGACGCCGATACGGCGCACGCGAGTCCGGCAGGACCCGCGCCGACGACCGCGACGCGCTTACGGGTCCGGGTCGGCGACAACGTGAGTTCGGTCTCGTGGCAGGCGCGCGGATTGACCAGGCAGGAGGTGATCTTTCCGCTGAACGTGTGGTCGAGGCACGCCTGGTTGCAGCCGATGCAGGTGTTGATCGCGTCGGCACGCCCCGCGCTCGCCTTGGCGACGAAGTCCGGGTCGGCGAGGAACGGCCGGGCCATGGACACCATGTCGGCCCGCCCCGAGGCGAGGATCTCCTCGGCGACCTCGGGGGTGTTGATCCGGTTGCTGGTCACCAGCGGTACGGAGACGGCCCCGCGCACCTTCTCGGTGACCCAGGTGTAGGCACCGCGCGGCACGGATGTCGCGATGGTGGGGATGCGGGCCTCGTGCCAGCCGATTCCGGTGTTGATGATCGTGGCCCCGGCCGCCTCGATCTCCCGGGCGAGCTGCACGACCTCCTCCAGCGAGGAGCCGCCGGGCACCAGGTCCAGCATCGAGAGCCGGTAGATCAGGATGAAGTCGCTGCCGACCCGCTCGCGGACCCGGCGCACGATCTCCACGGGGAACCGGATGCGGTTCTCGTACGAGCCGCCCCAGCGGTCGGTGCGGTGGTTGGTCCCGGCTGCGATGAACTCATTGATCAGATAGCCCTCGGAGCCCATGATCTCGACACCGTCGTAGCCTGCCTGCCGTGCCAGCTCGGCGGTCCGCACGAAGTCCTCGATGGTCTCCTCGGCCTCGCCGTCCGTCAGGGCGTGCGGGGTGAAGGGGCTGATCGGGGCCTGGATCGCGCTCGGCGCCACCAGATCCGGATGGTGCGCGTACCGGCCGAAGTGGAGGATCTGCATCGCGATCCGGCCGCCCGCCGCATGCACGGCGGCGGTGACCTGGGCGTGCTGCTCGGCCTCCGCCTCGGTGGTCAGCTTGGCGCCGCCGGGATAGGGACGGGCTCGGTCGTTCGGCGCGATGCCCCCGGTGACCATGAGCCCGACTCCGCCGCGGGCGCGGGAGGCGTAGAACGCCGCCATCCGCTCGAAGCCGCGCTCGGCCTCTTCCAGGCCGACATGCATCGACCCCATCAGCACCCGGTTGGGAAGGGTGGTGAACCCGAGGTCGAGCGGGCTCAGCAGATTCGGGTACGGGGTCATCCGGCGGCTCCTCGCGCAGTGTCGTTGCGCCAGTTGTAGACCACCGGAACGCGATTATGCAACAAGTTGCACAATGGCGTTCGTCGCACCGGGCCGACCATCCGGCACCGTCCCCCGGACGGAGTAGTACCGGGGTACGTCCACCCGCCGAGGCGCGGAGAGTGGATCCGTAACCCGGATCACCCCCACTACCCGGCGGAGCCCTCCCATGACCTGCGTCAACCGGCGTGACCTCGGCCTTCTTGTCCTGCGCGTCGGCACCGGCGCGGTCCTGGCCGCGCACGGCACCCAGAAGCTGTTCGGCTGGTTCGGCGGCCAGGGCATCGAAGGAACCACCGCGAGCATGGAGGCCATGGGCTTCCACCCGCCCAAGCACAGCGCCGTGGCCGCCGGACTCGGCGAGGCGGGCGGCGGTGCCCTGCTGGCCCTCGGCCTCGCCACCCCCGCCGCCGGTGCGGCGGCGGCGGGCGCCATGGCGGGCGCCGTCGCCGTGCACGCGCCCGCGGGCTTCTTCGCGCAGGGCGGCGGATACGAGTACCCGGCGTTCCTCGGTTTCACTGCCGCAGCGATCGGACTGACCGGCCCCGGCCGTTACTCCCTCGACCATGCCACCTGGTATGTGTTCAACCAGCCGTGGATGGTACCGCTCGCCTTCGCGGGCAGCGCCGCCGCGGCCGCCGCGGTGGTCGGGAAGCGGGCCAGGGGGCAAAGAAAGGGCGCCGACGGGACCTGACGGCCTCCCCCACGATGGGGAGTGGGCTCCCGACGCCCTGCGACTGCTCCCCCAAGCTCTCGGCTTCGCTCGAGCAGGGAGGGGCCCCCTTCGGCGTTGTCGTCGGTCACCGACTCCCCCACAGCCTTAAGGGCGTGGGA
>NZ_JBEZKL010000059.1:0-45004 GCF_040704695.1 Streptomyces sp. NPDC048411 | reverse complement strand
CTCGCCCCGATACGCCCAGTATCGGGGCGAGCCTCCGCCTTGCGATCGCACGCTCCAGACGCCGCCAGGCCCGCCCTACGGGCGGACGGCGCTACTTTCGAAACACGCCCTAGCAGCGATACGCCCCCTCCCGCAAGGCGGTCTTTGTCTCTAGGGTCGGTCTTACGGCCCTCGAACTTCACCGTTCCGCTCTCCTCCCCCGCTTCTCTCCCCATCGAAGGACACCCGCCATGCACCGCGCGTTGATCGTCGTGGACGTTCAGAACGACTTCTGCGAGGGCGGCAGCCTCGCGGTGACGGGGGGCGCGGATGTCGCCGCCGCCATCACCGACCTGATCGGTGAGGCCCAGGCCGCATACCGCCATGTGGTCGCCACCCGTGACCACCATGTCGACCCGGGCAGCCATTTCTCCGCACAGCCCGACTTCCAGCACTCCTGGCCTGCGCACTGTGTCGCCGGCACGGAGGGGGTGGGCTTCCACCCCAATTTCGCCCCGGCGGTCGCTTCCGGCGCGATCGATGCGGTGTTCGACAAGGGGGCGTACGCAGCGGCGTACAGCGGCTTCGAGGGGGTCGACGAGAACGGGGTGGGGCTCTCGCAGTGGCTGCGGGACCGGAGGGTCACCGAGGTCGACGTCGTCGGCATCGCCACGGATCACTGCGTGCGGGCGACGGCGCTGGATGCGGTCCGGGAAGGGTTCGCGACGCATGTGCTGCTGGACCTGACCGCGGGCGTAGCCGCCGCGAGCACGGGGCGGGCGCTGGAGGAGCTCCGGGAGGCCGGGGTGGAGCTCTCCGGCAAGCCGGTGGTGTAGGGCGGCGGGAGGTGCCGAGGTCGTCCGGCGGCCGCGTTGTCCTCGGTCGCCGGACGGGCTTGTCCCTGCCGTCGTGGCGCTCGAAGACCCGGGCCGGTTTGCGGCCCGGGTCTTGCTTCTCGAGCGCCGGACGGGCTCCACGTGGCAGGGCGGCGCGCAGGCGCTCTCAGGACTGGTGGGCCGGTACCGGTGGGCGCAGAAGTGTCCGGATGGGGTGCCAGAGTTCCTGGGCGTTCGCCGGTCTCGCTCGCCAGAGCAGGCCGTCCGGGTGGTGCAGCACCGCCGTGATCTCGTCGGGCGTGGGTGGTTCCGCGTTGCCGCGGAGGTAGACCGCCCGGAGGCCCACATTGCGCAGGCGGGTCAGTGCGCGGGCCCGGTTCGCCGCGTGCACCAGGACCCGGACCGGGGTTCCCGGGTCCGTCCCGTCCGCCGGGCCGTTCAGGGTGATCGCGACCACCACACTGCCGTTCGGCAACTTGCTGAATCCTCCGCCTGCCATGCTCCGCGCTCCCCCGTGAGACATCGTGTCAATAAGAATCCGAATAAGAGGCACCTAAACACGATCGGCCGCCGCCCGCTAGAGGGCGACGGCCGATCATGCTTTGACCTGCGGTGATGCGGAATTACTTGTGCGAGGCGCCAACCTTGACCGTGATCGTCGAGCCGCTGAGCGGCTCGCTGACGATCGTGATCCGGGTGTTGGTGTCAGCGACCTTCACGCTTCCGGTCTTGTTCTCCTCGTACCAGTAGGTGCCCTTGTGGTCGTCGAAGACCGGGACGCCCGGCTGGGACTTGATCTTGGTCGCCACGTCGGCCTTGTGCAGCGTGAAGCCGTCGGTCGGCTGCCAGCTGAACGGCGCGTCGAAGGGCTGGATCTTGTTGCGGATGACGGTGCCGTCGGCCCACTTCAGCGGCTTGGCGTGCGCGTCGATCGGCAGGATCAGGCCCTGGCCCGGGTGGGTGGAGACGTTGTTGTCCTTCTGGGACTGGTCCCAGAGCCAGATCAGCAGACCGTTCTGGTACGGGTAGTGCTCGACCCAGTCCGGACGGGTGTTGAGGAAGCCGAAGTTGTACGGGCCGACCTTGAGGGTCTTGTCGTACGAGACGTACTGGCGGTTCTCCGCGATGTAGTACTGCGGGTAGTCCTTGGTGAACGACGCACCGACCCGGGAGAAGCCCTTGGCGGTCCAGCCGTTGTCGTCGCCTTCGGCGTTGTCCGAGAAGAGCACGGCACCGTCGGCGTTGACCGCGATGGTGTCGGCCGCGAAGCCCACGCCGCCCGCGCCGCCGTCGGTGGTGTAACGGAAGCGGATGTCGATCTTCTTGCCCGCGTAGGCGTCCAGCGGGTACGACAGCTTCTGGTACTTGCCGGACACGTCGGTCAGCGCCGGCTTGTCACTGGCGTCACGCGGGATCGCCTTGCCGTCGGCCGTGCCGTCGATCGCGGTCCAGCTGGCGCCGCCGTTCGTAGACACCTCGGTGTAGAGGAAGTCGTAGTCCTTCTCGATGTCCCACCAGCCCGAAAGGTCCAGGGACGCCTTGGACTTGCCGGTCAGGTCGACCGAGCGGGACAGGGTGTTGTTGAGGTCGTCACCCATGTCGCTCCACCACTGCTTGGCGCCCTCCGCGGGCGTCGTGACAGCGGTGGTGACGGGCTTCTTGGGCAGCTCGACGACGAGCGCCTGCTTGTCCTTGGTGTTGTACTCCGAGACACCCAGCTTGTGGACCGAGTTCGTGGCGGCCTTGGCCGAGGCGTAGTTGAGCCAGCCCAGCTGCAGCTTGTCCCAGGCGGTCATGTCGCCGGGCAGGTCACCGATGGCGTTCTTGCCGGTTCCGAGCCAGGAGCCGGCCGACATCAGGGACCAGAAACCGACCGAGTTCTCGGCGCGGTTGGTGGTGTCGTAGAGGTCCGGCAGACCGAGGTCGTGACCGTACTCGTGGGCGAAGACACCCAGGCCGCCGTTCTCGGGCTGCGCGGTGTAGTCGCCGACCCACATGCCGGTGTCACCGATCTGGGTGCCGCCGGCCTTGTTGTCGGCCGGGCCGGTCGCACCGGCGTTGGTGCCGTACGCGTACCAGCGGTGCGCCCAGATGGCGTTCGAGCCCTCGACGCCGCCGCCCGCGGACTCGTCCTCACCCGCGTGCACGACCTGGAAGTGGTCGATGTAGCCGTCGGGCTCGTTGAAGTTGCCGTCGTTGTCGTAGTCGTAGCGGTCCCACTGGTCGTACTGCGCCAGGTCCGCCTTGATCTGCTCCGGCGTGCGGCCCTTGGCCTTCTGGTCGGCCGCCCAGGCGTTCACGCCGTCCCTGACCATGTCCCAGGCGTTGGCGCAGTTGGACGAGCCGCAGTAGTTGGAACCGTAACGGGCCTCGTTGTACGGGACCTTGACCCAGTCGGAGACCTGGCCGTCGACCGAGTAGCGTCCGGAGGACGTCTTCTCGTAGTACGTCTTCAGCGAGTCCTTGCCGGCGCCCTCACCGAAGTAGAGGTCCTGGAAGTGGGCCTGGTTGTAGTCGGCCTGCCAGGCGGTGCTGTTGTCCTTCGCCGGGTCCGGCTTGGCTATCTTGTTGTGCAGCGGTCCGGGCGTGCCGCCGTACTTCTTGACGGGCGGCTTGGGGCCGTCGCCGTCCGGGTCGAACATGGTCGTGTCGTCGACCTTGTCGCCGAACTCCACCAGGATCGTGAAGATCTTGTCCGTCTTCTCGCGGCCGAGCTCGACGTACTTCTTGTCGTCGAGCTTGACGACCTTGGAGCCGTTGCGGTTCGACACCTTCTTGTCGCCGGATACGACCTGCTCCAGGGCGGCCTGACGCTGGGCGTCCTGCTGCTCGCTGAAGGGGCCCTTCAGGTTGTGCGCGTTGCCCTCGGCCGATGCCGGGTCGCGGCGGTCGATGCTGGATGCGCCGACGCCTGATGCCTTGTCATCCGCCTGTGCGGTGGCGAAGGTCGACGCCGTGGCAGCGGTGGCGGCCATGGCCACGACAACCGCCGCGGCGCGGAGCGTCCGTCTCTTGGTGGTCACTTGATGCAGTCCTCCCCGGCGCCCGCGGCTGCGGCCTGGGAGTGATGAGGAGGCCGCGCGCGGATACGCGTCACAAGTGACGCCATTCGACCGGAGTTACACGAGAAAAGACAGACCTTGACTTGAACAGGCCAAGTGCATTATGCGGGAGTGCGGTTCCGTTATACGGACGTTCACCGAACGGACGACCGGCGCGCCAATGCTCCCCTTTGACGCACTGGATGACTCAGTGCGCCCCCCATGCATCGGCACCGTGGGTTAGGTCACGCTTACTACCGGTTCCTCCAGGGCATCCACCGTCGTAGAGTCGCTTGAGAGTGCGACCGCGTTGAGAGACTGCCCTTTCCGATGCCCCGAGGACGGATACCGCCATGCCGCGTCCCACTGCTGCACAGCTCTCCTACGGATCGGTCACCGTCGTCTTCTCGACGCTCGCCATGCTCCTGCTGTCCCGCACGAGTTCGGGCATCGGCATCGCCGTCATCGGCACGGCGGCGCTGGCGCTCGGTCTGCTGGTGGCCGTCACCGTACCCCTGCCGCTGCGAATGAAAACAAGGAATGCGGCGAAGACGGCAAAGACGGCGACCGCGGTTCGTACGAACCACGGCGCCGCCTCCACCGTCGGCGCAGCCGAGGACATCGAGCTCGACGACGTTCAGCCGGCCAGGATCCCGGCCGCCCGCGCCACCGAGCGGGTGGGCGAGCACTCCCTGCGCCGCTGACCGGGCAACCGGCGGCGTGCGGCTCGGGCGGACCGTCTGCGTACGTCGGCTATGCGGTCGAGACCACCACCGTCTTGGCCGCCTTGTCCTGCAGCCCCTGCCGGTACGGCTTGTCCGTGAACATCAGCACGATGTTGATCAGCCACCACAGGCACGGGCAGCACAGCAGCGCCGGCAGCCACAGCACCACGGCCCGCAGGAACGCCGCACTGGTGTCCGGCACCCGGCCGTCATTGAGCATCGCGACCCGCAGGTTCATCAGCCGCTTGCCGATGGTGCGGCCGTCCTTGTGCGTGAAGTACGTGTCGTACGCCACGTAGGCCACGAGCCCGATCAGCGACCAGAGCATCTGACGGGCACTGTAGGTCTGGTTGAAGGCGTTACTGAAGTTGTCGTAGTTGCTGTTGGCGTTGTTCGACGACACCTCGACCGGGCCGCCGAACGGCAACGAGATCAGATACAGCGGGATCGAAATGATCAGGAAGTCGATCAGCCGGGCCAGGATCCGCTTGCCGGGCTCGCCGAGCGGCGGCATGCCCGCCAGCGGGTCCGGGCCGCCGTACGGACCACCGCCGTAGGGACCGGGCTCGTACGGCGGCGGAGGCGGCGGAGCGCCGTCGTAGGGCGAACCCGACGACGGCGGCTGCGGCCCCTGCGGCTTCTTGAGGAACGGGTCGTCCTCGGGAGGCTGGCCGGACGTCGGCTGATCGTTGCTCATGGGGGCAGTGCACCCCGGCCCACGGGTGCCCGCAACGGCTCAGGGCCTGTCGGGTGACCTTCGATCGGAGAGCGGACGCGGCGTGGTGCGTGCGATTCCAAGGCGCCGGGATGGCCTCGTAGCGGAGCCACTAGAGCATTTCGGCAACGCCGGAAGCGTGCGTGCCACGCCGCGTCCGCCCGATCAGAGGCCACCCGACAGGCCCTGAGGTGCGTTCGAGGGAACGGGGCACGGAGCAGCCGCCGCTCGCCCGATGAGCCGTCAGCCGCGCGGGTCGCCCGCGCGGCGTCGTCGTGCTCGTCGTCAGCCCGCCACGAAGGTGTGTGCCGCCTTGTCGTGCCAGCACTGCCGCCACGGGCGGTCGAACAGGCACCACAGGACATTGACCACGCCGATGACCAGCAGACCGAGCACGCCGTAGACCAGCCAGCGGCGGAGCGCGGCACCGAAGGAGGGCGTCCCGTGGGACTCGATGTCCCGTACCTCCAGACCGCAGAGTTTCTTGCCGAGCGTGCGGCCCCACTTCGCGGTCGGCAGGACCTCCAACAGTACGCCGAGCACCAGGAACGCACCGAGCACGCCGCCGAACAGCCCGGCCGTGGTGGAGTCCACCAGCCAGACGGTGACCGTCCGGCCGGACAGCTTCGCCGCGTCGATCTTGTCGCCGATATGGTCCAGCGCTTGCGAGACGAGCGGGAAGCCGATCGCGCCGACGAGCGCGCCCAGCACGACCGTGTCGACGAGCCGGGCGGCGAACCGCTTGCCGAGCCCGGCGGGGCGGGCGGCCGCCTGCGCCTGTGCGAGCTGCTGGAAGTGGTCGTTGACCGGGGGCTTCCATGGCACGACGGGGCCGTCCGGCTGAGCCGCGTGCGCACTGACACGCTGCTGGGACGGCACGGCCTGCTGGGACTGCTTGGGCCCGAGTTGCTGCTGTTGCGAGGGCTGGGGCTGCGGGTGGGCGGCCTGCTGGGGCGCGGCCGGCTGGTGGGCCTGCTGCGCCCAGGAGGCGCCGCCGCCGGGGCCCTGGGTGAGCGGATTGGCCGGGGCCGGCGCGGGTGCGGGCGCCGGGGCCGGCGCGGCGGCCTGAGCGGGCGCGAGAGCCGGAGCAGGTGCCGCCGCGGAGGGCTGCGGGGCGCTGGTGCCGGGGGGAACCGCGCGGATCGCCATCGTCCCGTTGGCCGGTTCCTGTTCTGCGTTGCGGGGACGGGGCGGCCGGCCCCCCTGTCCCGCGGGACGGATCGTGACCGTACCGTCGGCAGGCGGACGCCCCGCCTCACCGCTGCCGCCTTTGGGCTCGGCCGGGCGGCCGGCCCGGATCGCGACCGTTCGCTCGGGGACCTGGCTGTTGCCGCCCCGCATGCCCGGCAGCGCACCGCCCGTGGGGTCCTGCGGCCCGGGCAGGCGCGGGTCCGCGGGGGCCCGGTCGGCGGGGGCCTCGTTTCCCGGTGCCGGGTCCGCAGGGACCTGGCCCGCTGCTCCGGCCCCGCCCGGCTGCCCCGTACCGCCTGTGCCGCCCCAGGACACCCGCCGGTCGCGTTCCCCGCCGAAGCCGGTCTGCCGGGAGGCGTCGGCCTGCCAGGCGGACGAGGGTTCGGGCCGGTTGCCGTCGTTCGGCTCCTCGTCGAGGAAGACCGGACCGGTTTCGTCCACCGGCGCGTAGGTCGGGCCGGACGCCTGGGCGGGCATCGGTGCCGAAGGCTGCGGCTGCGGTTCGGGCGTTGCCCCCTCGGAGGGCGTCGCGGCCATCGGTTCGCCCTGCTGGGGCGCGGGACGGCTCGTACCGGGAACCCACGAAGTGCCGTTCCAGTACCGGACATATCCGGGAATGGACGGGTCGGGGTAATACCCCTCGCGGGGCCTGTCGTCACCGGGTGCCGGGGTTGGGGCGCTCATCACCGTGGTCCCGTATCTCTTCGAAGCCTCAAGTCAACGGACCACATCTATCAGACAGCCGCGTACCCCCGGGCCGGTCCCGGCGTTTGGGGCACTTTCCGGTCAGGGTGAAGTTCTTTCCGGAAGTCGCGTCATAGGTGGCGGGGAGGGTGCTCTCTCCACGTGCGGGCCGGTCAGGGGACCGGTCCACAGGCACCGAAAGGACGCACTCATGCACACCGTTGTGGAACGCGAGCTGGAACTCAAGCTGGTCCTGTCGCCGGAGCGGAGCATCCCCGTCCCGGCCCGGCTGACGTACCGCACGGAGGATCCGTACGCCGTGCACGTCACCTTTCACATCGGTTCCGACTTCCCCGTGCACTGGACGTTCGCCCGCGATCTGCTGATCGAGGGCGTGTTCCGGCCCTGCGGGCACGGGGACGTGCGGATCTGGCCGGCCGAGATCGAGCGGCGCAACGTCCTCTGCGTGGCGCTGAGCTCGCCCGACGGTGATGCGCTGCTGGAGGTGTCGTCCGCGGCCGTGGCCGCGTGGGTGGAGGGGACGCTGAGGCTGGTGCCGCCCGGCACCGAGACCGGGCGGCTCGGCGTCGACGCCGCTCTCGCCGAGCTGCTCGCGCCGTTGCCGGCCGACGACCTGTGGCTGAGCAACTCGTGGCCGTCGGACGAGTCGACGGACGGCGAGGTCTGACGGGCGGTCCGTCGGCGGCGTCAGAAGACCTTGCCGGGGTTGAGCAGCCCCAGCGGGTCGAACGCCGCCTTGATGCCCCGGTGCATCTCGACGCTCACTTCGCCGAGTTCGCGGGCCAGCCATTCCTTTTTCAGGACGCCGACGCCGTGCTCGCCGGTGATGGTGCCGCCGAGTTCGAGGCCCAGCGCCATGATCTCGTCGAAGGATTCGCGGGCCCGGCGCGACTCGTCGGCGTCGGCGTGGTCGAAGCAGACGACGGGGTGGGTATTACCGTCGCCCGCGTGGGCGCAGACGCCGATGGTGAGGTCGTACTTCTGCGCGATGGCCGCCGTCCCCTCGATCATGGCGCCGAGCCTGGAGCGGGGTACGCACACGTCGTCGATCATCGTGGCCGACTTGACGGCCTCCAGCGCGGTCAGCGACATCCGTCGGGCCTGGAGGAGGAGTTCGGACTCGGCGGCGTCGGCCGCGGGGACCACCTCGGTGGCACCGGCGGTGGTGCAGAGTTCGGCGACGGCGGCGAGGTCGGCGGTGGGGTCCGGGGTGTCGAAGGCGGCGAGGAGCAGCGCCTCGGTGGAGTCGGGGAGACCCATGTGGGCCATCGTGTTGACGGCTTGGACCGTTGTACGGTCCATCAGTTCGAGGAGTGACGGAGTGTGGCCGCGCTCCATGATCCGGCACACGGCGTCGCAGGCGGCTGTCGCGGACGGGAATTCGGCGGCGAGGACGAGCTGCGGCTGCGGCTGCGGCTTCAGGGCGAGCACGGCGCGGACGACGATGCCGAGGCTGCCCTCGGAGCCGACGAAGAGCCGGGTGAGGTCGTATCCGGCGACGCCCTTCGCTGTCCGGCGGCCGGTCGTCAGGAGGCGCCCGTCGGCGAGGACGACTTCGAGGCCGAGTACGTACTCGGCGGTGACGCCGTACTTCACGCAGCACAGCCCGCCGGACGCGGTGCCGATGTTGCCGCCGATGGTGCACGTTTCCCAGCTGGACGGGTCCGGCGGGTAGGACAGGCCGTGTTCGTTGACCGCACGGGACAGCACGGCGTTGATGACGCCCGGTTCGACGACGGCGATCCGGTCGACCGGGTCGATCTCCAGGATCCGGTCCATCTTCACCAGGGACAGCACGATGCAGCCGTCGGAGGCGTTGGCCGCGCCCGACAGGCCGGTACGGGCACCCTGCGGGACGACCGGCACGCGCAGCGCGGTCGCCGTGCGCATGACGTGCTGGACCTGCTCGACCGTGCGTGGCAGCACCACCACGGCCGGAGCGCCCGCGTCGCAGAAGCTCGCCATGTCGTGGGCGTACGAGGCCGTGACGTCCGGATCGGTGATCAGGGCCTCGGCAGGAAGGCCCGCGCGCAGTCGTTCGAGAAGATCGTCCATGATCCAAGCGTGGCACCCGGGGCCAATGGTGTGAACCCGTCTGCGGCAGCCTACGCACAACACGGTGCGATCTTCATACTGACGCAGAGTGATCGGCATGGATGTCATGCCGCAGCAGCCTCCGGAGTCCCCCCAGTCGGATCACACGCCCCCTTCGTCCGATCCGTACGTCGCCTGCCCACCGCAGACGTCGTCGCTCCCCGGCTCCGAACCGCCGCCCGCCCCGGCCCCCGCGACACCGGCCGAACTCCCGCCGGTCTCGTTGCACACGACGCTGCGCCGGGCCGCGGTCGGTGCGGTGGCAGCCGCCGTGCTGGTCACGGGTGCGGTCGTGTCCGTACCGGACGAGGAGAAGGAAGCCGCGCCGCCGCCCGTGCCGGGACCGGTCATGCGCGCCCTGACCGCGACGAACGCGGGCGCCCCCGCCTCCCTCGCCGATCTGACGGCACTGATCGGGGACCGGCAGAGCTGGGTGGGCACGCATCCGTCCGACGCGCGGTCGTGGGCGGTGCTCGGATCGGCGTACGTGGAGTGGGGGCGGCGTTCCGCGGACGTGGCGTACTACGGGCGGGCGGAGCAGGCACTGAGGCGCTCGCTGGACGTACAGCCGGGTGACCGGGGGAACACGGCGGCCTGGGTGGGGCTGGCGGCGCTCGCCAACGCGCGGCACGACTTCGTCACGGCGAAGAAGTGGGGCGAGACGGTACGGGCCCGGCGGCCGAAGGACTGGACGGCGTACCCGGTCCTGATCGACGCGTACAACGGGCTCGGCCAGTACGCGGCGGCGGGCCGGGCGGTGGAGAAGCTCACGGCGCTCCGCTCGGGTGTACCGGCGCTCTCGTGGACGGCGCAGATGTACCGGAACGCGGGCCGGCGCGAGGACGCCCGGGCGGTCGCGCAGGATGCGGCGAACCGGGCCGCCACCCCCGCCGAGAAGACGGACTGCCTGTTCCGGCTGGGCGAACTGGCCTGGGAGCGGGGCGAGTCCGAGGAGGCGGTGGCGCAGTACGGCGCGGCCCTGCGGACGGACCGCGCCCACCCTCCGTCGCTCGCGGGCCGGGCGCGGGCGCTGGCGGCCCTGGGCCGTACGCACGAGGCGCAGCGCGACTACCGGGCGGCGCTGTCCCGGCTCCCGAGCCCCGCATACATGCTGGAACTCGGCGAGTTGTACGAGTCGCTGGGGCTGGGTGACGAGTCCCGGGGCCAGTACACGAAGCTCCGCAGAACCCTGACCCAGGAGAGCGGCCATGGGGTCGACGAGTCCCTCCTCCTCGGGCGCTTCGAGGCCGACCACGGTGATGCGTCGCGGGCGGTGGAGCTGCTGCGGGCGGAGTGGGACCGACAGCACCACAGCGCGGCAGTGGCGGACGCGCTGGGCTGGGCGCTGTACAGATCGGGCGACTCGCAGAGTGCGCTGGCATACGCGCAGCAGGCGGCGGACACGGGTGGTGGGACGGCCCTGTACGCGTACCACCTGGGCATGATCGAACGGGGGCTGGGAAACCTCGGCCCGGCCCGCCGCCACCTGGAGGAGGCGCTGCGCACGAACCCCCACTTCAGCCCTCTGGACGCCCCATCGGCCCAGAAGGCCCTGGACCAGCTGGGCGGCACCTCGGCGGGCCACCCGCAGGAGGTGCCCCCGGCACCCGAACCGATGCCTCCCGCGGAACCCCCTCAGCAGTCCCCGGAACCGTCCGAGGCCCCGCCCGCGCAGCAGGGCAACCTGGCGGCGGGAACGACGGGGACCACCATCGCTCCCGCTCCCCCGGCCTCGCTTGCGCCGGGCAGCAGCTGACAGGGGCGCGGCGGTTCTTCACACCGTTCCGGCGTCGGTTCGATGCCGGACGTCCCGGATCCCGGGCGCCCTGCCGGCGTTGCCGGGATCGCCCTGCTGCCGGATCCACGGCCTCCCCGGCCCGAGTCCGGCGGCCAGGAACTTCTGTACCGCGTCCGGGGCCGCCGCACCGACGGCGGCGGAGGCGAGACGTGTGCGTGATGCGCCCGTGGCCACGACGGCGGCGAAGACGGACGTGGCGCAGAGCACGGAAGACGGGGCCTCCGGATCCGTCGGAGACCCCGCCTTCACGTGGGAGCCAGCTGGGCTCAGAGGTTGCCGCGCTTCTCCTGCTCGCGCTCGATCGCCTCGAACAGGGCCTTGAAGTTGCCCTTTCCGAAGCCCATCGAGCCGTGGCGTTCGATCATCTCGAAGAAGACCGTCGGGCGGTCCTGGACCGGCTTGGTGAAGATCTGCAGCAGGTATCCGTCCTCGTCGCGGTCGACGAGGATCTTCAGCTCGCGCAGCGTCTCGACCGGTACGCGGGTCTCGCCCGCCCATTCGCCGAGGGTGTCGTAGTACGAGTCGGGGGTGTCCAGGAACTGGATGCCCGCTGCGCGCATCGTGCGGACCGACGCGACGATGTCGTTGGTGGCGAGGGCGATGTGCTGGACGCCCGCGCCGCCGTAGAACTCCAGGTACTCGTCGATCTGCGACTTCTTCTTCGCGATCGCCGGTTCGTTGATCGGGAACTTCACCTTCAGGGTGCCGTCGGCGACGACCTTCGACATGAGGGCGGAGTACTCGGTGGCGATGTCGTCGCCCACGAACTCCTTCATGTTGGTGAAGCCCATGACCTTGTTGTAGAAGCCGACCCACTCGTTCATCCGGCCCAGTTCCACATTGCCGACGCAGTGGTCGATGGCCTGGAAGGTGCGCTTGGCGGGCGGTTCGACGATCGGGGCCGCGGCCACGAAGCCGGGGAGGTACGGGCCGTCGTAGCCGGAGCGCTCGACGAGGGTGTGGCGGGTCTGGCCGTACGTGGCGATCGCGGCGAGCACCACCGTGCCGTGCTCGTCCTTGACCTCGTGCGGCTCGGTGAGGCCCAGGGCGCCGTGCTCGACGGCGTACGCGTATGCCGCCCGTGCGTCGGGGACCTCGATGGCCAGGTCGACCACGCCGTCGCCGTGCTCCGCGACATGGTCGGCCAGGAAGCGGCCGTGGTCGGTGGATGCCTTGATGACGGAGGTGAGGACAAAGCGTGCCGACCCGTTGGTCAGTACGTAACTGGCGGTCTCGCGGCTGCCGTTCTCCGGTCCGGAGTAGGCGACGAGCTTCATGCCGAAGGCGGTCGAGTAGTAGTGCGCGGCCTGCTTGGCATTGCCCACGGCGAAGACGACCGCGTCCATTCCCTTGACCGGGAAGGGGTCGGCCTGCCGGGCGGTGTCAGGGGTGTTGTGCAGCGTCTCAGTCATAAGGGAAGGCTCTCCCCGCATCGCAAGGTGCGCAATAGTTCGCGTTTTCGCTGAGCAGTCTGTACACAGGTTTGCTTGGATGGGCGGACTATCTGTACATGGTGACCATGGAGGGGACCCGTATGGCGATCGATCATCTGGACGGGCGGCTCATCGTGCTGCTTGCGCGCGAGCCCCGGATCGGGGTGCTGGAAGCGTCGCGCCGGCTCGGCGTGGCCCGCGGAACCGCACAGGCGCGCCTCGACCGGCTTCAGTCGAATGGAGTCATCCGCGGATTCGGCCCCGATGTCGATCCGGCGGCCCTCGGCTACCCCGTCACCGCCTTCGCCACCCTGGAGATCAAGCAGGGCCAAGGCGCCGATGTGCGGGCCCATTTGGACGGCGTCCCGGAAGTTCTGGAGCTGCACACCACCACGGGGCACGGCGACATGCTGTGCCGGCTCGTCGCCCGGTCCAACGCCGACCTTCAGCGAGTGATCGACCGGGTTGTCGGTTTTGATGGCATTGTCCGGGCCTCCACCGCGATCGTCATGGAGAACCCGGTGCCTCTGCGCATCATCCCGCTCGTCGAGCAGGCCGCGGAGGACAGCGACTGAGCCGAGGAGTGACGTGTGAGCTTCTGGGAGTATCTGGGCAATCAGCACCAGCAGCTGCTCACCGACGCGTACCAGCACGTCAGCGCCGTGTTCCAGTGCATGGTCATCGCCACCGTGCTCGGCATCCTGATCGGGATCGTCACCTATCGCAGCAGCTGGGGCGGTTCGCTGGCCATCACCACCACGGCCGTCATCCTCACCATCCCGTCCCTCGCCGCGATCGGTCTGCTGATCCCGCTGGTCGGTCTCGGCGTCCCGCCCACCGTGATCACTCTGACGATGTACGGGCTCCTGCCCGTCGTCCGCAACTCCATCGTCGGGCTGCGCGGCGTCGACCCGTCCGTCGTCGACGCGGCGAAGGGCATCGGGATGTCACGGTTCGCCCGGCTCTGCAGGGTCGAGCTGCCGCTCGCCTGGCCGCCGATCCTCACCGGCATCCGCGTCTCCACGCAGATGCTGATGGGGATCGCCGCCATTGCCGCGTACGCCTCCGGGCCCGGACTCGGCAACGAAATCTTCCGCGGCATCGCCTCACTGGGCAGCGCCAACGCGCTCAATCAGGTCCTCGCCGGCACGCTCGGCATCGTCATCCTCGCTCTGCTCTTCGACGCCGCGTACGTCCTGCTCGGGCGGCTGACCATTCCCAGGGGGATCCGTGCCTGAGACCGACACCGGGGCAGCCGGGACGCCCACCGCCACCTCCGGTGCCACCATCCAGCTGGAGGACCTGACCAAGCTCTACCCGGGCAATCCGAGCCCGGCCGTGGACAACGTCTCGATGGACATCAAGGCCGGTGAGACGGTGATCTTCGTCGGGCCGTCCGGCTGCGGGAAGTCCACCACCCTGAAGATGATCAACCGGCTGATCGAACCGACGTCCGGCCGGATCAGGATCAACGACGAGGATGTCACCCGCATCGACCCGGTCAAGCTGCGCCGCAAGGTCGGGTACGCGATCCAGTCGTCCGGGCTGTTCCCGCACATGACGGTCGCCGAGAACATCGCCCTCGTACCGAAGATGGTCGGCTGGTCGAAGTCGAAGGTGAAGGACCGGGTCGAGGAGATGCTCGATCTGGTCGGTCTCGACCCGAGGGAGTTCCACGGGCGCTATCCGCGGCAGCTGTCCGGCGGTCAGCAGCAGCGGGTGGGCGTGGCGCGGGCACTGGCTGCCGATCCGCCGGTGCTGCTGATGGACGAGCCGTTCGGCGCCGTCGACCCGATCACCCGCGACCACCTCCAGGACGAGCTGATCCGGCTGCAGCACGAGCTGCACAAGACGATCGTGTTCGTCACCCACGACTTCGACGAGGCGATCAAGCTGGGCGACCGGATCGCCGTGCTGCGGGAGCGATCGCACATCGCGCAGTTCGACACCCCGGAGGCGATCCTCACCAACCCGGCGGACGATTTCGTCTCCGGATTCGTCGGCGCGGGCGCGGCGCTGAAACGGCTCAATCTGACCCGCGTACGGGATGTGGGGATCGCCGAGTTCCCCACGGTGACGGTCGACGACCCGCTCCAGTCGATCTTCAACAAGCTGCGCAGCAGCCCGCACAACGAGCTCCTGATGCTGGACCGCAGGAACCGCCCGTACAAGTGGCTGAGGCGCGGCGACCTGATGCGGGCCCGAGGCTCGCTGGCGCGCGCCGGGCAACTGGTCCACGACACGGTGACCCTGGACGCCACACTGCACGACGCGCTGGAGGCCGTACTGCTCGACAGCAGCGGACGGGTCGCTGCGACGGGGCGGCGCGGCGAGTTCATCGGGGTCGTCGACATGGAGACCCTGATGAACTCCGTACATGAGCTCCTGGAGGCCGACCGGCTCACCGCCATCGAGCACCAGCACGATCTGGAGGAGCTGCGCGCCCATCAGACCGAGCAAGAGCTGGAGGGAGGTGCGGGCGCATGAATCCCCCTGACATGAGTCCCCACCGGTCGGTGCCGCCGGAGCCCGGGGAACGCCCGTCGTCGTCCCGGCTGCCGGGCGAGCACGACGCCCAGGACGTCTTCCGCGACGAGGAGGAGGAACCCGCGCCGCCGCCCGCCGCGCCGCGGCGCCGGATCACCTGGCGCAAGCTGGTGCTGATGCCGGCCGCCCTGGCGGTCGTCCTCGCCCTCACCTATCTGTGGATCACGAATGTCCACCTCGACTCGATCGCGAAGAACGCGCTGACCGGCGGCAACGTGCAGCTGCGCTGGTGGCAGCACGTCAAGCTGACCGCGATCTCCACCTTCTGGGTGCTGATCATCGCCATTCCGCTCGGGATCGCGCTGACCCGGCGCAGGCTGCGCCGGGGCGCCCCGGTGGTCACGGCCCTCGCCAACGTCGGCCAGGCGACCCCGGCGATCGGCCTGCTGGCACTGCTGGTGATCTGGCTGGGCATCGGCCCGTCGACCGCGATCATCGGCATGGTGATCTACGCGGTGCTGCCGGTGTTCTCCAACACCGTGGCCGGTCTCAGGGCGATCGAGCCGAATCTGGTCGAGGCCTCGCGCGGCATCGGCATGTCGGCGGTGGGGACGCTCACGAAGGTCGAACTGCCGCTCGCCGTCCCGCTGATCCTGGCGGGGGTACGGACGGCGCTCGTCCTCAATGTCGGCACGGCGACGCTGGCGACGTTCGTCGGCGGCGGCGGGCTGGGGGACCTGATCACGTCGGGCATCCAGACGCAGCGGATGCCGGTGCTGGTGCTCGGTTCCGTGCTGACGGTGGTGCTTGCGCTGCTGGTGGACTGGCTGGCCTCCCTGGTCGAGGTGGCGTTGACGCCGCGCGGGCTGGAGGTGGGGGCGTGAGCGCGGGTAAGGGGGCGGCACGGTGGCTCAGGGCGGCCGGTCTCCTCGGGACCCTGGTGCTGCTCGGGGTGACGCTCTCCGGGTGCGGGCTGAAGAGCGGTTCGCCGATGGTGGACGACGTGGTGCCGGGCTCGGTCGGCCGGGGGAAGCCACTGGACGGTGCCTCGCTGACCGTCACCTCGAAGAACTTCAGCGAGAACATCGTCCTCGGCCAGATGATCGGCCTGGTGTTCAAGGCCGCCGGTGCCGAGGTCCTCGACCGGACCAACCTGCCGGGTTCGATCAGCGCGCGCGAGGCCATCATCAAGGGCAGCGCCGACGCGATGTACGAGTACACGGGCACCGCCTGGATCACCTACCTCGGCCACGCGAAACCGATCGCCAGCCCGCTGAAGCAGTGGGAGGCGGTCCGGGACGAGGACCGGAAGAACGGGGTGACCTGGCTGCCGCAGTCCACCCTCGACAACACCTACGCGCTGGCCATCAGCAAGAAGAACAACGCGGAGCACCATCTGAAGACGCTCTCCGATGTCGCCGCGCTGTCGAAGATGGACCCGGCGGCGGTGACGATCTGCGTGGAGAACGAGTTCGCCTCGCGTGACGACGGACTGCCGGGGATGGAGAAGGCCTACGGGATGTCGATCCCGGCCTCCAATATCAGGAAGATGGACGCCGGGATCATCTACACCCAGGTCTCGAAGTCCAACTCCTGCCTGCTGGGTGAGGTGTACACCACGGACGGCCGGATCAAGGCGATGGACCTCGACGTCCTCGTGGACGACAAGCATTTCTTCCCCAACTACAACGCCGCGCCCGTCATCCACACCGCGACCTTCGACAAGTACCCGGAGATCGCCGAGCTGTTGGACCCGGTCAGCAGACGGCTGACGACCGAGGTCGCGCAGCAGCTGAACGCGAAGGTGGATGTGGACGGGGAGGACCCGCACAAGGTGGCGAAGGACTGGCTGATCGCGGAGGGGTTCATCAAGAAGGGGTAGCGCGCAGCCGCCGGTGCCTCCCGGAGTTACAAAGAAGATGTTGCAAAGAAGCGTTGCAAAGGCCCCTTTGCACGTCTACAGTCGAGGCATGGCAGCGAACGAAGCCGGCGGCGAGAAGCCGCTCGACCCGAACATCCACCGCGTCGACGTCCACACCCTGCGCGTGCTGGCCCACCCCCTCCGGATCCGCCTGCTCAGCGCCCTCCGGGAGTTCGGCCCCGCCACCGCGTCGAAGCTCGGCGACCGGCTCGGCGAGTCCAGCGGCGCCACCAGCTACCACCTGCGGCAACTGGCGGCGCACGGCTTCGTCGAGGACGACCCGACGCTCGGCAAGGGACGCGAACGGTGGTGGCGGGCCGTACACGTGGGCGCCACATTCGAGCGCAGTGCGGACTTCCTCCGCGACCCCGACCCGGAGGTGCGCGGCGCCATCGGAGTCGTCCTGCACGAGGTCGCCACCACGCACACCCAGGAGCTCAACACCTGGCTCGGCACCATGCACGAATGGCCCGAGGAGTGGCTGCGCGGCTGGGACGTCAGCGACTTCAAGTTGCGGCTCACCCCGGAGCTCTCCCTGGAGCTGGCCGAGAAGATCCACGACCTGGTCGACAGCTACAGCGACCGGGTCCCCGAAGGCACCGAGGGTTCGGCCGTCGTCCGCACCCATCTGCACATGTTCCCGCGCCCCACCGACTGAGAGGACTCCACCATGCACTCCGACACGCACCTGACGCTGCAGCGGCTCCGCAGCACCGAACTGCACCGGCAGGCCGACGAGTTCCGCATGGCACGTACGGTGCGGGCGCCGCGCCGGAGCCTGCGTACACAGCTGGGCTGGGGACTGGTCGAGCTGGGCCTGCACGTCCTGCCGAACCGGCACGTCCTGTCCACGTCCTCCCCCCGCGCGGTTTAGCCATGGCCGGGGGGAACCGCAAGCCGCTCGCCGCGCTTCTCGCGGCCAACTGCATATCCACCGCAGGCACTTCGCTCACCCTGATCGGGGTCCCGTGGTTCGTCCTGCAGACCACGGGCAGCGCCGGCCGGGCCGGTGTCGTCGCCTTCTGTGCCACACTGCCGGTCATCATCTCCGCGGTCATCGGCGGGCCCGTCATCGACCGGATCGGACGGCGCCGGATCTCCATCGCCACCGACACCGTCTGCGCACTCGCCATCGCCACCATTCCACTGCTTCACTACGCCGGGGCGCTCGAATTCTGGATGCTCTGCGCCCTGATGGGACTGAACGGACTCGTCCACACCCCCGGCAACACCGCGCGTTATGTCCTGCTGCCGGATCTCGCCGAACACGCCGGGACCACGGTCACCCGCGCCGCCAGCCTCTTCGACGCCGCCTCGCGCGGCGCCAGGATGACCGGCGCGGCACTGGCCGGGGTGCTGATCGCGCTCGTCGGCGCGGAGACCGTGCTGCTGCTGGACGCGGCGACCTTCGGCTCGTCCGCGCTGCTCATCGCGGCAGGCGTACGAGGGGTACGGGCGGCCGAGCCGCGAAAGGCGGCGGCACCGGCCTCACTGCGCACGTACAGCCATGAACTGCGTGAGGGATACGCCTACTTGTTCTCCAACCGGCTGCTGCTGGCCGTCGTGGTGATGGTGCTCTTCATGAACGGCACCGATCAGGGCTGGAGCGCCGTACTGCTCCCGGTGCACGCCGAGCGCGAACTGGGCGGAGCACCCCAACTCGGCCTGCTCACCGCACTGTTCGGGGCGGGCGGACTGACGGGCGCGCTGGTGTACGGGGCGGTGGGACACCGGTTCTCGCGGCGTGCGGTGTTCACCGTGTGCGTGGTGCTGTGCGGCGGACCGAGGTTCGTGGTTGCCGCGCTGACGGACACGACGCTGCCGCTCGCGGTGACGATGCTGCTGGGCGGCCTCGCGGGCGGGGTCCTGAACCCGATCCTGACGACGATGACGTACGAACGCGTACCGCAGCAGCTGCGCAGCCGGGTATCCGGGGCGCTCACCGCAGGCTGCGAGCTGGCGATGCCGGTGGGCGGGCTACTGGCGGGGCTGCTCGTGGAGAGCATCGGGGCGGACGGTGCGCTCCTGGCGCTGGGTGCGGTCTACACGCTGGCGACGGTGAGCCCGATGATCTTCCCGGTATGGCGCACGATGGACCATCGGCCGCCCGTGGAGGAGTGTACGGAGGCGAAGGCCGACGCCGCCCGCCTCTAGGGCGTGTTTCGAACGTCCCGCCTGCCAGGCGGGCGGACGACGCTACTTTCGAAACACGCCCTGGTGCGTGTCCGGCTCGCCCTGCATCAGCAGCTCGGAACCTTGGCCCCCTTGTCCAGGGCCGTGAGCGAGGACACCGCGCTCTTCAGTGTGGTGACCGGGATCAGCTTGAGCCCCTTGGGGAGTTCGGCGCCCGCCGCCTTGCACTCGGCCTTCGGTACGAGGAAGACAGTGGCGCCGTCGCGCCGGGCGGCCTGGGTCTTCAGCGACACGCCACCGACCGCGCCGACCGTACCGTCCGCCTCGATCGTGCCCGTGCCGGCAACGGTGCGGCCACCGGTGAGATCCCCGCCGGAACCGTTGCCGTCGAGCTTGTCGACGATGCCGAGCGCGAAGAAGAGACCGGCACTGGGCCCGCCCACATCGGCGAGGTGCAGGGTCACGTCCACCGATCCGGGCGCCTTGCCGAGGTACCGCAGGGCCGCGTCCACGGCGGAGTTCTGCGACTTCTTCATGTCCTCGAGGTTGTGCTTCTCGATCTCCTTCTCGGAGCCGCCGGTCGGGTAGACCGATTCGCGGGGCATGACCGCCCGGTCGGTCCGGAACCAGCCGTCGATCACGTCGCCGATGCCGACGTCGGCGGTCGGCCCGGTCGCGATGATGGTCGTCATCCGCAGCTGACCGCTGGTGGGGCGGGTCGGCGCACCCTGGATGCTGATCACGGGCGTGCTCCGGACGTCCCCGAGTACGTTCGCGGTCGTGCCGGGCTGCGCCACGGTGAACGGCAACGGCGCGAAGGCGGCGACGCCGAAGAGGGCGGCTACGGGCAGGGCGCACAGGGCGAGGGCGCGGGGGCGCGAGAGACGAGTGAGCACCCTCCCAATCTAACCTGGCCGGGTTCATCCGCCCGGCCGGTCCGGAGAGGGGCGGGCCCGTCCCCCATCCGTTGGTCCACCCGCCCGACCGGTACGTCCTCGGGCTCCGGACGGGGTTCGGCAGGCCGCCCCGGAGCACGGACGCAGCCCGCCCGAACACGATCCGGCCCGTCCGGCGGCGGAGGACAAAGCGGCCACCGGACGACCCCGGTACTACCGCAAGGCGTCCGCGACCTCGCGCGCCGCGTCGACGACTCGCGGGCCGACCCGCTCCGGTATCGCGTCCGCCAGCATCACCACACCCACGCTGCCCTCCACGCCCGTGACCCCGATCAGGGCCGCCGCCGCGCCGCTCGCGCCCGCTTCCAGCTCGCCGTGCGTGAGCGTGAACGCCGGCTCGGACATCGGCTTCGCCCGTGCGGCCAGGATCGCCCGGCCCGCGGCGCCCTTGTCGAGCGGGTGACGGAAGCCGGCCCGGTAGGCCACGTGGTAGTCGGTCCAGGTCGGTTCGACGACGGCAACCGCCAGCGCATCGCTGCCGTCGACCAGCGTCAGGTGGGCGGTGGCTCCGATGTCCTCGGCCAGGGACCGCAGCGCGGGCAGCGCAGCCTCCCGTACCAGCGGATGCACCTGGCGGCCCAGGCGCAGCACGCCGAGTCCCACCCTGGCCCTGCCACCCAAGTCGCGGCGCACCAGGGCATGTTGCTCCAGTGTGGCCAGCAGCCGGTAGACAACGGTGCGGTTGACGCCGAGTTTGTTGGACAACTCGGTGACGGTCAGCCCGTGGTCGGTGTCGGCGAGCAGCTTGAGGACACGCAGTCCCCGGTCGAGCGTCTGGGAGGTCTCCGCGGTCACGACGCCCTCTCCTCTTCGGTGAGTGGCGGCACCCTCACGGAGGTTGCGTCGCCGGTCCCAGCGGCGACGCACGGAGATGCCGCCGGCGGCCAAGGCACCGGCTGCGCTCCGCGGCGGCGCTGCCACGGGGCGTTCACTTTTCGGGGACAGTAGCGAGCCAGTCCGCTGAGCGGAAGACCTCGTTCAGAATCCGGGCGCATGCGGAAGAGCGGCCGGTGCCGCAGAAGCGTAAGCGCCGGTCAGCGCGGCGCCGGCCGAATCCGGAACATCTACGCGCGTTCACGTCGACCGACGCCATTGCGACGCTCCACGCGATCCCCCAAACTCACGGTGAATGCATGTTGAATTTTTCAACGCTGCTCCGTTGAGCGTTGTGGGCGGACGCCGCCGGGGCGCGGCACACGGTCCACGACCTCCTCGGCCGGGGCGTCGGCCTGCTCGACCGCTCCCGTATGCGGTCAGTCCGCGAGCCGGCGAGCCTGGTACGCCTCGCGCAGGACCGACCAGGCGTCCGCCACCGGACCCACGTGCCCGAGCTTGTCGGGGTTGAGCACCGTGCGGATGGTCTGGATCTGTCCGTCGAGGACGTCGAGCGTCCAGGTGTTGATGACCCTGCCGTCCCGGTCGCGGAAGATCGCACCCGGCTGGCCGTTCACCTCATGCGGCTCCACAACGCCGCCGATCCGGGCGAACGGTGCGACGAGCGCGGCGAGCAGCCGGGCCACCTTCTCGGCGCCGATGACGCCCGTGCCCCACAGCGGGGCCTTGCCGCCGCTGTCGCCGACCATCTGCACGTCGGCGGCGAGGAGTTCGCACAGCCCGTCGACGTCCCCTTCCCGGAAGGCCTCGAAGAACCGCTCGGTGAGTGCCTCACGTTCCTTCCGGTCGGCCTCGAACCGGGCGCGCCCGGCGTCCATGTGGCGGCGGGCGCGCACCGCGAGCTGGCGGCATGCCGCCTCCGAACGCCCCACCGCCGACGCGACCTCCGAATACCCGAACCCGAACACCTCCCGCAACACGAACACCGCACGCTCCAGCGGGCTGAGCCGCTCCAGCAGCAACAGCGCCGCCATCGACACCGAGTCGGCCAGCTCCGCGGAGCGCTCCGGATCCTCGTAGGGGTCGGTCAGCAGCGGCTCGGGGAACCACGCCCCGACATACTCCTCCCGCCGCACCCGGGCCGAGCGCAGCACGTCGACCGAGACCCGGGTCACCACAGCCGCCAGGAACGCCCTGACCGAGACCGGCTGCGCAGGCGAGCCCTCGTAGCGCAGCCAGGTCTCCTGGACCGCGTCCTCGGCCTCGCTCACGCTGCCCAGGATCCGGTAGGCGATCGAGAACAGCAGCGGCCGCAGTTCCTCGAACTCCTCTGCCCGGGTCACACCAGCTCCTCCTTGAAGCCCTGCCGCCACGACGGGTAGCGCAGCTGCCAGCCGAGTTCCCGCTTGGCCTTGGCATTGGAGAAGGCACGTCCCTCGGTCATCATCACCACGGCCACCTCCCCGGCCAGCAGCCGGGCCAGCCAGACCGGAACCCGCATCGGCCGCTTCGCCCCCGCACACGCCGCCAAGAACGGCAGCCACTCGGCGGCCGGGGCCGGCTCGTCGTCGACGATGTTGAACACGCCCCTCGCCTTCTGCTCCACGGCCAGGACGGTGGCCCTCGCCGCGTCGTCGAGATGCACCCATGAGCTGTAGCCGGTGGCGCGCCCCACCAGCGGGAACTGCCGCTTCCGGATCAACTCGACCTGGTCGTCGGTGGCGCCCGGCCCGTAGAGCCCGCCGTAGCGCAGGACCGCGCCGCCGGCCCCCACGACCCTCTCCTCGACATGGCGGATCGCCGCCATGCCAGGGGCCGCGGACGTACCTGCCATCAGGTCCAGCGGGTCCTCCTCGGTCTTCACCCAGCCGCCCTCACGGATGCCGTTGCAGTTCGCATACCCCTGCGCGACGACGTGGGACACGCCGGTCGCCTGAGCGGCGGCAAGCAGGTGGTCCGTCCCCTCGGTACGCAGCCGGTTGGTGGTGGCGAACCAGCGGTCCATGTGCTTCATGTCGGGTTTGCCCGCGATGGCGGTCATCTGATGCACGATCGTGTCCGGCTGCGCCTGGGCCACCGCCTCACCGACCGATGCCGCGTCCAGACCGTCCATGACGACGCCGTCCGCGCCCAGCCGCTGCAGCAGGCCCAGCTTGGTCGCGCTCGTCGTCGTCGCCGTCACCTGGTGCCCCCGCGCCACCAGCTGCGGCACCAGCCGCCGCCCGAGGACACCGGTCCCCCCTGCCACGAACACCCGCATGATCATCACCCTTCTGATCAGAACCTGTCTCTGAGAACCGAGACGAGACAACCCGCCCGCCTGTGACACGAGAGGCAATCCCGCGGACGATCCGCGCCGGCCGGATCGACGACTATGCCGTCTGCGCCGTCCAGGGCCGGAGCTTCTCGGGGTTCCGGACAGCCCAGATGTGCGCGATCCGGTCGCCTGTGACGTCGAACGCGAACACCGCCACGGTGACGCCGTCCTGCTGCACCGTCAGACCGGCCTGAGCATTGACCGTGCGCTCCACGATCGTCAGGTCGGGGGCCATGCCGACGAGATCGACCAGGTAACGCGCGATCTGCCCGTCGCCTTCGACGGGGCGCAACTCGGCGCTGACGAGGCCGCCACCATCGCCGATCGCGCAGGCATCGGGGTCGAGCAGGCCGATGAGCGCGTCGATGTCCTTGGCTTCCCAAGCCCGCTTGAACTCCCGGACGATGCCGGCACGCCGAGCCGCCGTAGCCTCGGGAGCCTGCGACGCACGGATGCGTCGGCGGGCCGAGGAGGCCAGCTGGCGGCATGCGGCCGGAGTGCGGCCGACGACCTCGGCCACTTCGGCGAAGGAGTAGCGGAAGACGTCGTGCAGGATGAACGCGACGCGCTCGGCCGGGGTCATCGAGTCGAGGACGACGAGGAAGGCCATGTGGACCGACTCATCGAGGGTGGCCCTCTCGGCCGGGTCGACCGTGGTGTCGCCCGGCCTCTCGTTGATCCACTCCGGACGTCCGGGCAGCGGCTCGGGGATCCATTCGCCCACGTAGCTCTCGCGCCTGGCCCGTGCCGAGCCGAGCACGTCGAGGCAGATGCGACTGGCGACCTTCGCCAGCCAGGCACCGGGACGGTTGATGGCTTCCTGCTGCTGCCGGGACATCGCGTACCAGCGCGCGTAGGTCTCCTGTACGACGTCCTCGGCATCGGCCAGCGAACCGAGGAGCCGGTACGCCACGCCGATCAGCTGATGCCGCTCGCTCATGATCGCGCTCAGGCCCGGATCGAGCCCACCGGCTTCCGGCTCGGACAAGGTGTTCATGGTGTTACCGGCTCTCCTTGGTCGCATCTGCTCACACCAGTACGACGAGGCACCCCCTCGGAATGTGAGGCGGTACGTCGACCTCACATTCCGGGCGGTCGTCTCGTCGTACTGCTGAGACGAACACCAGCCATCGAACAGGAAGGCCCCATGGCGCCATGACCGACCTTCAGGCCCTTGCGGATCGCGTCGAGATCGAGGCGTTGCGCGGCGAGTTCACCGACGCGGGGATGATGCACGACTACGACCGCTTCGCGTTGCTGTTCACCCACGACGGCGCGTGGCGGATGCCCCACATCCCCGTCGAGTTCGTCGGCCGGACGGAGATCCGCGCCGCAATCGAGAGGCTGCAGGATCACTGGGAGTACTTCGTGCAAACCGTGCACCCGGGCACGGTCCGGATCGAGGGCGACACCGCGGTCGGCCGTGCCTATGTCGCGGAGTTCGGGCGCATGCGCGACGGCAGTTCACACCTGAACTACTCCCTGTACCACGACCGCTACCGGCGCACCCAGGACGGCTGGAAGTTCACCGAACGCCGCTATGAGGTCAGGTACTTCGACACCTCCCCGCTGGCGGGCTCGGCATCCCACCCGGCGCCCGGGTCCGTCCGCGAGTCGTGACCGTTCCGGACCGAGAGATCAACTACCCGTTTTCCCACCAGGAGCGACCCAGCATGTCAACCATGACCACACTCAGCGATCTGACCGGCGGCTACGTGCTCGACACCACCCGTACGCGGATCGGCTTCGTCGCCCGGCACGCGATGGCCACCAGGGTGCGTGGCCAGTTCGACGAGTTCGAGGGCGGTGCGCACTTCGACGGCGACGATCCGTCGAAGTCCAGTGTCCGGCTCACGATCCGGGCGAAGAGCATCAAGACCCGCGACCAGCGGCGTGACGACCACCTGTGCGGCACGTTCCTGGACACGGACCACCACCCCACCCTCGTCTTCACCTCGACCACGGTGCAACAGCTCGCCGACACCGACTTCAGGGTCACCGGTGACCTGACCATCCGCGGTGTGACCAAGCCGGTCACCGTGGACTTCGAGCTGACCGGCGCAGAGAACGACCCACGGGGCGGCGCTCGGGTCAATTTCAAGGGCGGCGTCACGATCGACCGCAACGACTGGGGCGTGAACTGGAACGCCGCGACCAGACTTCTGGTCAGCGCGAAGGTGACGCTTGAGCTCGACATCGCCGCGATCCGGCGGACCTGACAACCGTTCCTGTCCAGTGCGCATGAGTGAGTCCTGGACCCACTGCTGTGTACTAAGCACATCCCGAACGGTTGGTTGGCCGGAAGGGTGGAGGTCATGAAGATCACCACGTTCGGCAGCCGGGACCTGCCGACGTTCGGATCTTCATGGCCCAGCCGCTGGAACCCGTCAGGAGTGGGGCCGAAGGAGACGCCGGGGCAGCGGTAAGGGCGACGCCGGGAGTCTGCGCCGCGGCGCGACGGGGAGACGCGCGTCACATTCATCCACGTCACAGCTCCCCGGGCTGTCTCGTCACAGAGGTATATCCGCCCACAACCGTAAGGGAGTTGCACCGCTTCCTGGACGACGCTGCCCGCCGGCCGCCCAGTCGCAGGATCGACCCCCGCCTCGCCCCTCACGGCTGTAACCGTCACCGCAGAAAGAACGGATGGACATCATGAGCAAGGTCTGGTTCGTCACCGGTTCGTCCCGCGGCCTGGGCCGCAACTTCGTCGAGGCCGCCCTGTCCCGCGGCGACAAGGTGGCCGCGACCGCCCGGAACCCCGAACACCTTGATGAGCTGGTCGCCGCCTATGGCGAGGCGGTGCTCCCGCTTGAGCTGGACGTGACCGACGAGGCCGCCGTCCACGAGAGCGTGAAGCGTGCCAAGGAGCACTTCGGCCGCCTCGACATCATCGTGAACAACGCAGGCTACGGCCTGTCCGGCGCTGTCGAGGAGCTGACCGAGCGGGACCTGCGCGACCAGTTGGAGACCAACCTGTTCGGCGCGGTGTGGGTCGTCCAGGCCGCGCTGCCCCACCTGCGCGAGCAGGGCGGAGGGCACATCATCCAGATCTCCTCGGTCGGCGGCGTCTCCGCATTTCCGCTCAGCGGCGGATACTGCGCCTCCAAGTGGGCCCTCGAAGGCCTGAGCGAATCCCTCGCCCAAGAGGTCGCCGGCTTCGGCATCAAGGTGACCCTGGTCGAGCCCGGCTCGTATGCCACCGACGCGATGGCCTCCGCCGTCCACGCCCCGGCCGACCCGCTCTACGACGGTCTCCGCGAGAGCTTCGCCGCGTTCGCGAAGACGCTCGACTTCGGCGACCCGGCTGCCGCGGGCCGGGCACTCCTCAAGATCGTCGACTCCGAAAACCCGCCCCTGCGCGTGTTCTTCGGCACGCAGGGCAACCAGGTCGTCCAGCAGGTCTACACCGACCGGCTCAAGACCTGGGCCGACTGGCAGGACCTCTCGCTGGAGGCTCACGGACACACCCCGCCGGCCCCGGCGGCCTGACCCGGCGACCGGACGACGCCGGCCCGGCACGAGGATCTCTGTCCCCGTACCGGGCCGGCACCTGACACGAGCGGACTCACCTCATCCGGGTGGCCCACTCCTGCACCTTCTTGATCCGCTGCTGGATCTGCCCCGCCGTCGCCTCCGCGCTCGGCGGCCCTCCGCAGACCCGCCGCAGCTCGGTGTGGATCACCCCGTGCGGCTTGCCGCTCTGGTGCGTGTACGCCGACACCATCGTGTTGAGCTGCTTGCGCAGCCCCAGCAGCTGCTTGTGCGTGACCACCGGCCGGGCCTCCGCCGGCTTCTCCAGCAGATCGGCCTCCCCGGCCGGTTTCTGCCTGCTGTGCGCGATCTGCCGGGTCTGCCGCTTCTGCAGCAGCAACTGCACCTGGTCGGGTTCGAGCAGCCCGGGAATCCCCAGGTAGTCCTGCTCCTCCTCGCTGCCCGGGTGCGCCTGCATGCCGAACTCGGCACCGTCGTACAGCACCCGGTCGAAGACCGCGTCGGACTCCAGCGCCTCGAACGGCAGCTGGTCCTCGGTCTCCTCGTCCTCCAGGCGTTCCGCGTCGGCCAGGAGCTTGTCCTCCTCGGAGAACGGGTTCTCCTCGTCGCTCCCCTTCTTGGGCTTGTCGAGGACGTGGTCGCGCTCGACCTCCATCTCGTTGGCGAAGTCGAGGAGCATCGGGATGGTCGGCACGAAGACGGAAGCGGTCTCGCCGCGCCGACGCGACCGCACGAAGCGCCCGACGGCCTGGGCGAAGAAGAGCGGGGTCGAGATGGTGGTGGCGTACACACCGACCGCGAGACGCGGCACGTCGACGCCCTCCGACACCATCCGGACCGCGACCATCCACCGCGAGTCGTCCTCGCTGAACTTGTCGATCTTCTTCGACGCGGCCTTCTCGTCGGAGAGGACCACGGTCGCCTTCTCGCCCGTGACCTTCTTGAGGATCTTGGCGTACTCGCGCGCGGACTCCTGGTCGGTGGCGATCACGAGCCCGCCCGCATCCGGAATGCCCTTACGCACTTCGGTCAGCCGCTTGTCGGCGGCGGCCAGCACATTGGGGATCCAGTCCCCGGTCGGCGACAGGGCGGTCCGCCACGCCTGGCCGATGGCGTCCTTGGTCATCGGCTCGCCGAGCCGGGCGGCGATCTCGTCACCGGCCTTGGTGCGCCAGCGCATGTTGCCGCTGTAGCTGAGGAAGATCACGGGGCGGACGACGCCGTCGGCGAGCGCGTTCCCGTAGCCGTAGGTGTAGTCGGCCGAGGAGCGCCGGATCCCGTCGTTCCCCTCCTCGTACGCGACGAACGGAATCGGGTTGGTGTCGGACCGGAACGGCGTACCGGTCAGCGCGAGCCGCCGGGTCGCCGGGTCGAACGCCTCCTGACACGCCTCGCCCCAGGACTTCGAGTCACCGGCGTGGTGGATCTCGTCCAGGATCACGAGGGTCTTGCGCTGCTCGCACCGGTTGCGGTGCAGCATCGGGCGGACACCGACACCGGCGTACGTGACCGCGACCCCGTGGTACTCCTTGCTCACAGGTCCGGCGCTGTACTCGGGGTCGAGCTTGATCCCTATCCGGGCGGCCGCCTCCGCCCACTGCTTCTTCAGGTGCTCGGTCGGCGCGACGACGGTGATCTGCTGCACGACGTGGTGGTGCAACAGCCATGACGCGAGGGTCAGCGCGAAGGTGGTCTTCCCCGCGCCGGGCGTGGCGACCGCGAGGAAGTCACGCGGCTGCTCCTGGATGTACTTCTCCATGGCGCCCTGCTGCCAGGCTCGCAGCTTGCCGGCCGTGCCCCAGGGGGCGCGGCCGGGATAGGCGGGTGAGAGGTGGTGGGAGGCGGTAGTAGTCACGGTCTCCGGTTCGGGGCTCTCGGGTACGTGGGGCGTTGCCCGTACGGGCCGGGAGGGGCTCGTACGTGATACGACAACCGGGCCACCTTACCGGGGGGCCGGCCGGAGCCCCGTACGAACGAGCCGTGGTGCGTCCCCGTTGAGACCCTCTTCGCAGGGTTCGGCTACACGGCGAATCGGGGCAGTTTCGCGGCGATCCTGGGCATGTCGAGGGCGCCCTGGCACACGTCCAGGACGAACTCCTCGGCCTCGTCCACATCGAACTCGGGGCTCAGCGGATGCCCGTTCATGTGCAGAAAGACCCAGGTCGCGTACCAGGCGATGCGCTTGTTGCCATCCACGAGCGCATGGTTGCGCGCCAGGGACTCCATCAGTGCCGCGGCCTTCTGCCAGACGTCCGGATAGGCGTCCTGGCCGAAAACACTTGCCTTCGGCCGGGCCAACGCCGAATCGATCAGACCGTAGTCGCGCACCTCGGCGGTCCCGAGACGCTGCGCGAGGGTCAGCTGCTCCGGGAGGGTCAGGTACTTCATCAGGCCAGCCTCCTGTTGAGCTCCTCGCTCACTCTCAGCACGTGATCCGCCGCCTCGTCGAAGAGACGCGTGTGCGCGTCGATGGCGGTCATCACCGCATCGTGGGCGAATGCCTGCATGCTGCGCCCCTCCGCCTCGGCACGGGCACGCAGCGCGTCTAGTTCCTCGTCGGTGAACCGCAGATTCAGACCAGCCACCCCTGAACGGTACGCCGTGGTACCACGCGGTACTACGCCTTTTCCCGCACCCGGCCGGCGACCCACGCCCCCACCAGCGCCACCCCCGCCATCGGCAGGAAGACCACCGCGAAGGCCCCCGGATGGGACCCGGCAGCCCCTGCCTCCGCCGCCGCGTGCACGGCCCCCACCGCACCTCCGCCGAGCGCGGCGAAGGCCGCCCCGCCCGCGGCCAGCAACAGGACGTTCGACAGCCCGTCGGAGATCTGGAGAGCGGCCGAATTCGCCCCCGCCTCCTCCGGCGCCGACAGCTTCAGCAGCAGCACACTCGTCGATGCGATCACCATGCCCATGCCGAAACACCCGAAGGCCCAGGCCACGGCCACGGTCCAGACCGGCACCGAGTCGATCAGCACGGACGGCGCGGCCGCGATCGCCGCGGCGACCAGCACCATGCCGCCCACCATCAAGCGCTCCCGGTACGGCTCCAGGCGCGGCCGGGACTGTACGTACGAACCGAGCGCCCAGGTCCCGCCCCCGGCCGCGAGCGAGAGCCCGGCCATCGTCGGGCTCAGCCCGCGCTGGGTCACCAGCATCAGCGGTACGAACGACTCGGCGGCGATGAATGAACCGGCCGCCACCCCGCGCAGCAGCACCACCGAGGGCAACCCACGCGCCGCCCGGCCGGTACCCGGGGGCAACAACCCCCGCACGGCGGGAACGAGCAGAGCGACGCCCACGGCGGCCGGAAGCAGCGCGAACCAGTTCCGCTCCTGCCCGGCGTACTGGAGCAGCCCCGCCCCCAGCGAGACCCCGAGCGCGAGCACGATGCGGCGCCGGTCGTACGGCTCGACGGGTGCCGCCGGATCGGCCGGCCCCGACGCCCGGCGCCGGATCGCGGGCAGCGCGAGCGCCAGCGGGAACACCACGAGCACGGGGATGCCGATGAAGACCCACCGCCACCCCAGGTGCTCGGTCACGCTCCCGGCGGCGAGCGGCCCGACGACGGACGGGATCACCCAGCTCGCCGCGAACGCGGCCATGATCGACGGCCGCAGCTGCTCCGGATAGGCCCGGCTGATCACCACGTACAACGCCACGATCACCAGCCCGCCGCCGAGCCCCTGCACGGCCCGCCCGGCGATGAACATCCACATGCTGCCCGCCGTACCCGACAGCAGCAGCCCGGCCCCGAACGCACTGATCCCGGTGGCGAGCGGCGCCAGCGGCCCGCGCCGGTCCGCCCACTGCCCGGACAGGACCATGGCGAACAGGCTGGTGGTGAAGTACGCGGAGAACGCGAACGCGTAGAGCGGGATGCCGTGCAACTCACGGGCGGCGACCGGCATCGCGGTCCCCACGGCGGTCGCCTCAAAGGCGATCAGGAAGACGACGGAGACGATGCCGATGCTGAGCGCCCGATAGGTCCGGCCGAGCACCCCTTCGGATTCGGCGGGCGTGACCGGTATCGCCGCTTCGACGGCGGTGCCGGCATCGGTACCGGCGTCTCGTGGTTCCAGGGCACTCATGAGCCCAAGAGTAAGGGCCAAGATCTTATGTGGCCCCTGTCGCGAGACGGTCCGCCACTCGTCCGTCGGTCGTAGGACCGCGGAGCCGATCGTGAACGGAACATGGCAGTCGCGTTGCGGCCCGGCCCGCGGCGGTCGGCGACGTCCTCGGGTACCGGCTTGGATTCGCCGAGTTCGACAAGGACGGCGTACCTCCGCGGGGAACCTGATCTGCACCGGGTCCCCCCATACGAAAGGCGACCACCCTGCGCGCGGCGCGGGCAGTCGCCTTCTCTCGTATGGTCCGGAGATCAGGAGGCGGTCGTCGGCTCTGCCTTGAACCCTTCCTTCATCATTTCCCGCAGGTGCGCCTCGTCCTCGTTGCTGAGCGAGGTCTGCACGAGCTGACCGCCGAACTTGACGATCTCGGGGACGACCTTGTCGCGGACGGACTTCTTGACGAGCACGAAGACGGCGGCGGCGCCGGGCCGGAGATTGGTGCTGAGTTCCTTCATGAAGTCGTCGTTGACACCGGTGTCGATGGCGGACCCTCCGGCAGCGCCGGCCGCGGCGCCCACCGCGGCACCGAGGAACGGCACGAGGAAGAGCAGCCCGATGACGCTCCCCCACAGCGCGCCGCCCGCGGCACCGGCACCCACGTGGCTGACGGCCTGATGCAGCTTGATCTTGCCGTCCTTCTCACGCCGCTCGACGACGACGATGTCCTCCAACTCGACGAGGTGCTCGCGGTTCATGGACAGCAACTTGTCCCGGACCTGGTTGGCGGTGGCGAGATCGTCGTAGGCGATGACGAAAAGATTGCTCATGCGACTGACTCCTCCTCAAGGTGCCTTACCGTACCAACCATAGGGGAAGTATCACTAAATAAGACATAAGGTCTGTAGTGTCGGCGCTGCGATCGGTTCAGCTCTCCACCATCCGCACCCGCCCCAGCCCCGCGAGGACCGTGTCGACCGTCTGCTCCACGCTCTGCCCGGTCGTGTTCGACCAGAGCCCGATCCGCGGCATCTCCTCCCGCGGCACCCGGTCCAACGCCTCGACCGTCCACCCGGCCCCGTAACCGCTCCCGGCCCCGATCCGCGCGCCACCCGACTCGTTGCGACGCCTGACTCATTGCGACGCCCGACCGGCATACGGTTGCCAACAGGGCTGCAGCTACTGGCGGTTGGCCGCCATTACACATACCCGCCACGCCCGACAGGCTTCAACTCCCGTCCCACGGCCCAGACTCACCGCGACGCCCGGAACCACCTCTTCCCCCGGGCGTCCGAGGAGTGCGTCGTGATCAGACCTTCCGCAGGAGGAAGAGCCGCCCTGCTCGCCGCAGGGCTCTCCCTGGTGCTGCTCTCAGCAGGGCAGACCGCCGCCGCGTCCGATACCGCTCCAGACACCGCGTCCGTACCGGCCACCTTCACCGGGGCCCAGGGCGCGAGCACCACCGTCACCCTCATCACCGGTGACCGCGTCACCCTCACCGACCTCGGCGGCGACCGGAAGACCGTCACCGTCGACCGGGCCAAGGGCGCCACCGGGGCCGTCCGCAACGAGACCGTGAACGGCAGGGTCACCGTCATACCCGACGAGGCCCGCCCCTACCTGGAGGCCGGTGTCCTCGACCGGCGGCTCTTCGACGTCACCGGCCTCGTCGAGCAGGGCATCACCGGCGATCTGCCGCTGATCGTGACGCACGGCAAGGGTGCCCGCACCGCCGTCGCCCCGCGCGGCACCAAGACCGTCCGGGCCCTGCCCAGCATCGGCGGCGCGGCCTTACGAACAACCGAACCAGCAGCCTTCTGGCGCGAGTTCACCGACTCCGCCCGCCCCGGCGCCCGCTCGGCCGGTGCCGTGAAGGTCTGGCTCGACGCCCGGGTCAAGTCCGCCATGGCCGACTCCAACGCCCAGATCGGCACCCCCAAGGCATGGGAGGCCGGCCTCACCGGCAAGGGCGTCAAGGTCGCCGTACTCGACACCGGCGCCGACCTCTCCCACCCCGACCTCGCCGGACGGGTCGCCGAGACCAGGTCCTTCATCGAGGGCCAGGAGGTCGCCGACCGCAACGGCCACGGCACCCATGTCACCTCCACCGTCGGCGGCAGCGGCGCGGGCTCCGCGGGCAAGGAGCAGGGCGTCGCCCCCGGCGCCACCCTCGCCGTCGGCAAGGTCCTCAGCGACCAGGGCTTCGGCTCGGAGTCGCAGATCATCGCCGGCATGGAGTGGGCCGCCCGGGACATCGACGCGAAGATCGTCTCGATGAGCCTCGGTTCCAGCGAGGCCAGCGACGGCACCGACCCCATGGCCCAGGCGGTGAACACCCTCTCCGCCGAGACCGGCGCCCTCTTCGTCATCGCCGCCGGCAACTCCGGCGCCCCGGGCTCCATCGGCTCCCCCGGCGCCGCCGACTCCGCGCTCACCGTCGGCGCCGTCGACTCCGCCGACCGCGCCGCCTACTTCTCCAGCCAGGGCCCCCGCTACGGCGACCAGGCCCTCAAGCCCGACATCTCCGCCCCCGGTGTCGCCATTCTCGCCGCCCGCTCCCAGCTCGTCAGCGGCAGCGGCCTCTACACCTCCAAGAGCGGTACGTCGATGGCGACCCCGCATGTCGCGGGCGTCGCCGCGCTCCTCGCCGAGCGGCACCCCGACTGGACCGGCGCCCAGCTCAAGAACGCCCTCATGTCCAGCTCCAAGACGCTCACCGCGTCCTCGTACGCCCTCGGCGCGGGCCGGGTCGACGTGGCTGCCGCGATCTCCGCGAACGTCACCGCCACCGGCTCCGCCGACCTGGGCTTCTACTCCTGGCCGTACGAGACGAACAAGCCCGTGACGAAGACCGTCACATACACCAACTCCTCCGACGCGCCCGTCGAGCTGAACCTGGCCGTCGAGGGCATGCCGGAGGGCACCGCCGCCCTCGCCGACACCACCCTCACCGTCCCGGCCCACGGCACCGCGCAGACCACCGTCACCGGCGACGGCGCCAAGGCCCCCGCCGGCACCACCTCCGGCCGCATCACCGCCACCTCCGGCGGCACGCCCGTCGCGCACACCGCGCTCGGCCTGGTCAAGGAGGAGGAACGCTACAACCTCACCATCCATGTCAAGGACCGCGACGGCGCCCCCACCCCCGCCTGGCTCGTGGTGCAGCACCTGGTAGCGGACGAAGACCCGTTCCCGGCGGCCGTCGGCGAGTCCGGCACCGTCCAACTGCGCCTGAAGCCCGGCACGTACACCGTCGACACCTTCCTCGACGTCCGCGGCTCGCACGGCAAGGACTCCCTCGGCCTCGGCTTCCTCACCGATCCGGAGATCGTCCTCGACCGCGACCGCGAGATCACCCTCGACGGGCGCCAACTGCGTGAGATCCGCGCCGAGGTCGACAAGCGCACCGAGACCCGGCAGCTCCTGATGGAGTTCGACCGCAAGGCCAACGGGGCCTCCTTCGGCGGCGCCGTCCAGGTCCCGCCGAAGTACGACTCGGTCTTCGCCGCGCCCACCACCAAGCCCGCCACCGGCTCCTTCGAGTACCGGACGGTCTGGCGGCTCGGCAAGCCGTTGCTCGAGGCCGCCGCGGGCGGCGTCCAGCTCTCCGACGCCACCCCGCAGCGCGGCACCACCCTCCTCGAAGGCCGCCACCGCCTCGGCGTCGTCGACGCGGGCACCGGCACCGCCGCGGAGTACGCCGGCAAGGACGTCACCGGCAAGGCGGTCCTGGTCCGCCGCACCGAGGGCGCCGACACCCAGCAGCTCGCCCAGACCGCCCAGGACGCCGGCGCCAAGGCCCTGTTCGTCACCGACGACAAGCCCGGCCGGCTGATGGCCTCGTTCGGCACCGCCGACGGCGAGGAACGGCCGCTCGCCGTCGCCACCGTGAACGCGGCCGACGCCGCCAGGCTCGCGGCCGCCGCGGCCCGCGGGAAGGCTCTCGACCTGACGGGCACCCGCTTCACCCCGTACACCTACGACCTCTCCGAGGGGCACCCCGGCGCCATCGGCACGGACCTCGTCTTCCGGCCCGGCAAGGACGAACTCGCCACGATCCACTCGAAGTACTACATGCCGACGGCCAAGAAGGAGCTCGGCGGCGAGTTCCGCTTCTCGATCACCGACACCTTCCGGTACGGCTTCGGCTTCAAGGAGTGGATCGTCTTCCCGACCGAGCGCACCGAGTACGTCTCCACCGGCACCGGCCAGCGCTGGCACGAGTCCGTCGACCTGGGGCAGAACTCGCTCGAGGAGCGCGGCGGCCTCCCGTCCTACCGGGGCGGCAGCAAGGTCGACCTGGAGTGGTTCAAGCCGGTCTGGCACCCGTGGCTCGGCACCGGCCTCGGCTGGGGTCAGCAGCGCGCCGGCAACGACCTGCAGTTCAACACGCCCGGCTGGGGCGACTCCGGACCGGACCACACCGGCTTCGGCGACGTGTGGAACGACCCGACGGTGAGTCAGTACACCGAGGTGTACGTCAACGGCGAGCGGGTCGACCGCAGGAAGAGCTCCGGCGCCTACGCCCGGAAGGCCCCCGCCGAGGAGGCCACCTACAAGGTCGTCACCGACACCACGCTCGACCCGGACCGCTGGCGGCTCGGCACCAAGGGCCACTCCGAGTGGACCATCCGCTCCAAGGAGACCCCGGCCGACCGGTGGACCGTCCTGCCGCTGATCAACCTCGGCTTCGACCTCGACACCGACCTCGTCGGCGACGCCCGGGGCGGCAGCCGGGTGCCCGTACGGATCTACGGCGAGTACGTGAAGGGCGCGCCGGACACCGGTGTCCTCAACAGCGGCTCCCTGGAGGTCTCCTACGACGAGGGGGCGACCTGGACGAACGTCGCGCTGAGCTCGTCGCGCGACGCCTCCTGGAATGGTGAGCTGCGCGTCCCGAGCGGCGCGAAGTCCGTCTCGCTGCGGGCGGGCGTGAGCGACGACCGGGGCGGCTCGGTGAAGCAGGAGCTCATCCGCGCGGTGGGCGTGCGCTGACCATCCCGCGTACGACGCACAGTTCGACCAGGTCCTGGGGCGCGGCCGGAGCTGTCCGGCCGTCCCCGGGACCTGGTCCGCTCGCATCGTGGCCTCGCACAAAGGGCCGTAGTTACCGGGACTTGCGAACGCTCGGCCTGTTCCATGTGGAGCGCAGGCAGGCTCCCGCACGGCCGGCTCGATGGCTTCCGGCGAACTCCTGGCTGCCGGAGTCGGCGGCAGCGCGAAGCAATCCCGAGGTCATCCCGCGACGGCACCCGCCAGGAAAGCGGTCCAGGCGGCCGGGGCGACGGCGAAGGTGGGGCCGTCGGTGACCTTCGAGTCGCGGACGTGGATGGTGTGGAGGCAGGTGGCGACCTCGACGCAGGCTTCGCCCTCGTTGCCGCTGTAGCTGGACTTGCGCCAGTCGTAGGCGACTTCGACGCAGGCGCCACCCTCGTTGTTGCTGTAGCTGGACGTGAACCAGGAGAGCTCGGGACCGGTGGTCACAGTTGCCTCGCCTTCGTTTCGATGATCTCAGCCGACTTCCAGGGGGTGAGCGCCTGGGCCCGCAGGATGCCGAAGAGGTCGAACGTGTCACCCACGTGCTCCGGCCTGGAGATCAACCTATCGCCGCCCTGGCTCTCCGCGAAGACCAGATTGCGGCCTTCCGCCGTACACATCAACTGCATCGGCCCGTTCAACCCCGCGTGCGTGTGCTGATCCGACGGCATCACCTGCACCGTCAGGTGGTTCATCCGCCGCATGCACTCCAGCAGATGCAGCAACTGCTCCTTCAACACCTCAGCGCCACCGAGCGTCCGGCCCAGGATCGACTCCTCGACGACGAACCCGACGTAGGGCGGAGGCTTGCGCATCAGCACGGCCTGTCGTTCCAGCCGAGCCTCGACGTGCCGGACGATCTCGTCCTCGGTGTACGCGGGTTTGCGCGCCCGGTACAGGGCGTACGCGTACGCCTCCGTCTGGAGCAGCCCCGGGATCAGCATCGTCTCGTACGCGCTGATGACCCGCGCCTGCCGCTCCAGCCGCGCCCAGTCCAGGAACTTCGCCGGGTACTTCTCCTCGTCGATCAGCTCGATGCACGCCTTCAGCGCACCGTCCGCGACGAACACCCGGTCCGCGTCGGCCAGCAGCTCCAGCGACGGAATGCGCTCCGCCCGCTCGACCGCGCCCATCAGCGACTCCGAGATCAACAGCTGGTCCGCCGCGTCCTTCTGCGTGAGCCCGGCCCGCACCCGGTGGATACGGATCAGTTCGCCCACGAGCCGCCGGACCTGCGACGGCTCACCACTCGCCCCCACAGCCACCACCTCCCTCCCCAGATCGCGTCGATGTGGACCGTGCCCTCCTGGTCACGCTATGCAGCGGCCTGGACGCTTGGGGTCATGACGAGTAAAAAACGCCCCGAATGGGTACCCGCCGCAGGCCTCCAACTCCACCTGACCGGCATCCACTTCGACGCCATCCGGTTGCGGGGCGTACGGGGCGAGGCAGTGCTGCAGCACCTCGGGACGCTCACCGAAGGCGAACCGGGCCCGGTCGTACGGGAGGTCGCGGGCGCCCGGTGGACGTACTTCCTGATCCCGCCCGGGTCGAGCAAGGAGTACGACTGGCCGCCGGGCGCCACGTGCTTCGGGCCGGCCGCCCGGGACCAGGACGTGGGAATCCCCGCACCGGACGGCAACACGTACCCGCTGAGCTGGCGGTGCGGGGCACCACGGCAAGGGGAGTTCGTGGACGTGGAGTTGCTGTACGGGCTGGTGATGGCGCAGTTGGCGCCGGAGGAGGGGTGAGCCGGGCGCGGGTAGGGGAGGTGACCGTCAGCTGCCGGTCCTTCCGCGGAATGCGTCCATGGTCATGGTTCGGCGGCGCTCAGCACATCGGGGATCCGGTCCCCGGTGGGCGACAGGGCGGTGCGCCGGGCGGGCGGAAGGCCGAAGCGGAAACGGCCGCCCCCACCGTGCGGGGGCGGCCGTTTCGCTGTACCGGCGGCCGGTTCACACCGGGTCCAGGGAGGGTTTCGCCTTCAGCCCTCCGTTGTTCTCGCAGCCCAGTTGCTTCGCCATGGCCAGGGCGAAGGAGTGGGCGACGGTCGCGTAGGCGTCCTTCAGTGCCTCGGGGTCGCCCTCGGGTTCCTTGGGCATGCCCCCACGCTCGACGCCGATGTCGATATGGGCCGGGCCGGAACCGGGCACCTTTCCGCTGCGGCAGGCGAACCGGAGGAACGCGCCGTCCGGCGCGGCCAGCGCCCGCTCCCCCATGTCCAGCACGCTGAACTTCGCCGCCGGATCGTCCACGGGTGCGCTGCTGAACAGCTGCCAGGTGATACGGAGCTCGTCCCGGGCCGTGTACACGCGGCAGACCTCCCCGTCACCGGTGGCGGAGGACGTGAACCTCTCAGTCAGCTCCTTCGCGGCATGGGCGACCGTGGATGTCTCGCCCGACGCCTCGAACCGCGAGGACCCGGTGATCGTCTTCAGCGCCTCGGCCGCGCCTGGGGACACGGCGGAACCACCGCAGAGGGCGCCGGCTGCCACCGTCGCGTCCGGCTCTTTCACGGCCCCGTCGCCCCCTCCCGAGCAGCCCGCGGCCCCGAGGAGTAGGGAGCCGGTCAGGGCCGCCCCGCGGAGGCCCGTACGCCGGGTCCTACGACTGATCACCATCTGCCTCCTTCTGTGTTCATCGGCACTCCCGGTCATCGGCCCTCCCACCGGGCTCAGCCGGTCTCCGGGTCGTTGCCCTGCTGGTTCTCGCGGTCGTTGCCCGTCGCGTAGCCGATCCTCATGGACTCCTTCAGGTCCTGTCCGAACTCGCTGTCGGGGGTCACGCCGTGCTGCCGCATGAACTCCTCCATCGGGGACTCGGCCAGGCTCTCGCCCGCAGAGTAAACCTTGGTCTTCTCCTCCCGGGTGAGCTCCTCGACCTTCTCCTTGTGCTCGTCCACGGAGTTATCGGCGATGTCGCCGACCACCTGGCCGATGACCTGTTCGAGGCCACCAGCGGCCGTGTCGGTGGCCAGCGGGATGAGGACCGCCGCCGTGCCCACGGCCGCGGTCGCGGGCAGGAAGGCGACGCCCGCGGCCACACCGGCCACGGCACCGAATTCGACCCACCCCGCCCGCTTGGCCACCGCCTTCTCGTAGTCCTCGTGGGTCTTGAGGTTCGTGGCCTCGACCTGGTCGGCCCGGGACTGATCGAGCATGCCCTGCACCTCGGAACCCGTGTGCACGGTCGCCCTGGCCGCGCCGGTGTCGATCTTCCCGTCGGCGCCCACCTGGCCTTCCAGCACGCTGCGGGTGTAGACCTGCTCCGCCGCCGACACCGTCGCGTAGGCGTCCGGGTGCTGGCCCAGGGTGCTGAGGAAGCCCCGGACGACGCTCCGGCCGTTCTCGTCCTGGGTGTCCGCGAAGTCGAGGTGGCCGTCCGGGTTCTTGCCCGGCGCGAAGGGGCTGTTCGCGTCGTTCTTCTCCAGCGCCCAGTTGATGTCGTCGATGTAGCCGGCGCCCATGGTGCCCAGGCTGTCGGCCATCGCCTCGTGCTCCTTGAGCAGGCCGGCGTCCGCTCCGTACTTCTCTATGACCTGCTGCATGACCGCGGCGTTGTCCGCGTCCCGCACCACGCCCGCGTCCGGGTCCCCGGCCGGGTAGCCGAGGGTCGCGGCCTCCAGGGCGTGACCCAAGGCGTCGGGCATCTGGTCGAGCGATGCCTTGAGCTCGTCCTGGTCGAGGGAGTTGACGTCCGGGAAGGACTCCCACTTCTCGTTCCCGAAGAAGTCGAGGTAGTTGTCGATCCCCTTGCCGAGGTCGGCCTTGGCACCGTGGTTGACCGTGCCGTCCTCGTTGTACGCGGTCGGCTCGTCGGTGAAGAACTTCTTCGCCGCCTCCGGGCTGTTGCCGAGTGCCTCCAGCATGGCGGTGGCCGGGTCGTAGCCCGCCCCGTTCACACCGGATGGGTTGAACGGGTTCTTGAACGGGCTGTTCACCATCTTGTTGTCGGCGAACATGTACGGGTCCTTCTGGTGCAGCTGCGCCACGTGCTCGGCGATCGGGTTGAGAAACTTCGCGTCGTAGTTCCCGTACCGCATGATCCCGCCAAGCAGCTGGTAGCCGAACGGCCCGTTGTAGTCGTGCTTCGCGAGCGGGATGCGTTCCGTGCCCATCTTGCGCAGCTCGGGCCCCCACTTCTCGGTGAACTCCTTGTCGTGGGAGGCGGTGGCCAGGTTGAGGCCCAGGTTCTTCTGGAGTTCCTGGACGTCCTTGAGCCGCTGCTTGTCCACCTTGCCGTACTCGTACGTGTCCGTGGAGAGCTGTCCGAAGAACGTCAGCGACTTCTCCGGGCCGAGCTTCTCGTAGAAGGACTTCGAGAACTCCACGGAATTACTGTTGTCCTTCAGCAGTTCGTTGAGGGCCTGGAGTTCGGTGTGCGTGATGTCGCGGCCCTTGGCGGCCAGTGCGGCGGCCCGGTGGGCCTCCTCCTGGTCCATCTTCGTGAACTTCGGGGCGCTGAAGTCCTTGCGGTCGGTGACGTCCGCTTCGAGGGAGTTCTTGAAGGAGACGTCGGTGTCGTTGCAGTTTTCGACGATCAGGTCGATCTTCTTCTGCCAGGCGGCGATGTTCTCCTTCTGCTGCCGCAGCAGTTCGGGGTAGTCGGGGTCGTGGGCCCGCTGGGCGGGAGGGATGTCCTCGACCGGATGGCGGGCGCTGACCTTGCCCGCGCCGTCCACCTTGATCCCGGCCGCGGGTCCTTCGTGGTCCCGGATGTTGATCAGGTCGTCCATGGCCTTCTTGATGGCCGCGTGACCCTCTTCGAGGATCATCTTCACGCCCTTGGCCTCGGCTGCGGCGTCCGCGAACTCCCTGGCCGTCTTGGTGACGAACGCCTTGGTGACCCCCGCGTTGAGGCCCTCCCACTCCGCCTTGTCCGACTTGACCTTCATCCCGTCGGCGGCGTCGGTGGCCAGCTTCTCCAAGTCGCCGGCCATCTTGGCCCAGTCGTCCGCTGCGGCCTTCAGTTTCGCCACCGGGGCGTCGACTATGTCCTCGTACTTGAGCATGCCCGGAGTCCCCCGACCCTACTTCATGTATTCCGTGAGCTTGGAGATCGGCGCCAGATCTCCCTCGACCTTCACTTCGTCTTTCGCGTGCTGGGCCTTCGTGTAATCCAGGTGATTCGAAATGTGCGCCAAAGAATCCAGCAGCGTCTTCAGGTGGGTCTTCCAGTTGTCGTGCACCTTGAGCACCGCCGAACCGCTCGCGAAGTTACCGTTGGTCAGCGCGATCGCCGCGTCGAACGTGGCGGGCCGGGCGTGGTCGCCCTGCTTCGACAACCGCACCCGCAGGTCGTAGGCGTCATTCCCGATGGCGCCGAGGGAGTCCCGGTTGACCACCAGATCGGCGGACCCGCCACCCCCTCCCTCGGCCGGAACGCTGTTGATCTGCATGGCACTCCGGCGCGCGGCCGCCGCATCGCGCAGCTGGGCCCATTCCTCGTCGAACGACACGAACTCCCCCACATAGTTCCCTGCTGGCCGGCCTGTCCGAAGAATGCGGCCACCGACCCGACAACCGTATCGGTTTCTCCTCCACGGGGCCGCTGTACGGGCTCGCACAGCCCAGCCCTCCCCGGAGGAGGGTTCACACCTGCTGGGCACAGTCTTCTCCTTGCCGAAGTCCACGTACGTCGTGCTGCTGGTCCGGCCGTCGCGCGTCGACTTGAGCTTCAGCAGACACGCCGGCGTCGCCGAAGCCACCTGCTCGCTCCGGCACGATCACCCCTGGCGGCGGGAATGCCGGCTTCTCCTGGCTGTCCATCTGCGATGCCGAGAACGCGTACGACTGCGCCAGCTTCCGCATCTCCCCCGCCGCCTGGTACAGGGCCCGGGTGGTCCGCATCCCTGCGGGCACCGCGCGTATCGCCTCGGTGAACGAGCCGCGTGGGATCGCGACCGGACCTCGTGCCGGCGGCACGAGGGGCCGGCTGTCATACGTCTGCGGACGCCGGACCGTTGACGGGCGTCGTCACCGCGACGCGCATCGCTCCGGTGGACGGTGCGATCGTGCCCTCTTCGGGGTGGTGGGCGACGACGGCGGGGGTGCCCCTCGCCTCCGCCTCCGACCGCTCCCCCCGGCTCCAACTCGCCCTGGGACGTCTCCGGGTTGCCTCCGCAACCCGGAGCACACCATCCGTGCAGGGAGGGCTCAGGACTTGGGGGCCGCCACCGCCGCCTGGGGCCTGATCGGGAGGCGGTTGATCGGGCGGCCGGTGGCGGCTCGTACTGCTGCGGCCACTGCTGCGGGGGAGGTCACCACCGGGACCGCCGAGGCCGGCTTGGCGCCGAACGGGGCCACCACGTCTCGTTCTTCGACAAGCTTGACGATGCGAATGTCGGGGGCGTCAAGGGAAGTGGGGAGGGCGTAACCCGTGAGGTCGGGGTGGCGGATCACGCCGCGGGTCGTGCGGAGGTTCTCCGTCAGGGCTGCGCCGATGCCCTGGGTGACACCTGCTTCGATACGGGTCACCAGTTGGGACGGGTTGAGGATCCGGCCCACGTCCTGGGCCACGGCCATCTCGACCACGCGGATCGACCCGAGTTCGATGTCGACGTCCACGACCGCGCGGATCGCGCAGAAGGCGAGGCCGACGAACGCGTCGCCCTGGCCGGACTCGTCGAGCGGCTCGGTCGGGTGGGGGCGGCACTGGGCGGTGGCCCAGAGTTCCTTGCCGTCCATCGCCTCCGTGACCGTCGTGGACAGCACCCCGTCGTACGAGGTGATCTTGCCGTCCGTGATCTGGAGCAGCTCGGTGGACATGCCGAACTTGTGTGCCAGGGGCTGGAGGAGCTGGGTGCGGACCATCTTGGCGGCGCGTTCCACCGCTCCGGCGGAGACCCAGGTGTGGCGGCCGTGCGTGGACGGGCCCGCCGGGGGCTGGTCGGTGTCGACCGCGGCCACGTGGACCTCTTCGATGCCCAGGGTCTCCTGGACGACCTGGCGGGCCAGGGTGCTGAAGCCCTGGCCGGTTTCGACCGCGGCGCAGATGACCGTGGCGACGCCGTCGTGGACCCTGACCGTGGCGGTGGAGACCTCGTCCGCGCCTTCGGCTCCGAGCATGTGGACCATGCCGAGTGCGTAGCCGACGCCCCGGCGTACGGCACCGGGTTCGCCTGCGCCCTCCGGGCCGCCGGGAAGCAGCCAGCCGTCCTCCGGGGAGTCCTTGGGGAGCGCGGGGAGCGGAAAGTCCCGGACCGCATGCAGGAGTTCGGCCACGGGGGCGGGGCACGTCACCGTCTGGCCGGTCGGGAGGATGTCGCCGGTCGAGAGCGAGTTACGGAGGCGGAGTTCGGCCGGGTCGACGCCGAGTTTGGTGGCCAGCTTGTCCATCTGGCCCTCGTACGCCGCGCAGACCTGCATGGCGCCCTCGCCGCGCACATGGCCGGACGGCGGGTTGTTCGTACGGACCGCCCAGCCCTCGATGAAGGCGTGCGGGACGACGTACGGACCGCAGGCGAACGCGACCGCGGCGGCCAGGGACTCGGACGAGGCGTCGGCGTACGCGCCCGCGTCGAGGAGGATCTGTGCCTCGACCTTGACCAGCCTGCCTTCCGCGTCCGCGTGGTGGCGGTAGCGGAGCAGCGTCGGGTGGCGGTGGGCGTGGCCGAGGAAGGACTCCTCGCGGGTGGCGGCCAGTTTGACCGGGCAGCCGGTGCGCAGGGCGAGCAGGCCGAGCGGGAGCTGGAAGCCCGGGTCCTCGCGGTCGCCGGTCGCGCCGGGAACGCCGGTGACGACGATCTTCACCCGGTCCGGTTCGAGGCCGAAGCAGGCGGCGGCGAGGTCGCGGTCGGTGTGCGGGTCGGTGGAGGCGGTGTAGATCTCCACACCGCCGTCGGGGCGCGGCACGGCGAGGCCGGCCTCGGCGCCGATCGGGGCGGGGTCCTGGCGGCCGATGCGGTACAGGCCCTCGACGATGACGTCGCCCGTGACCTCCGGGTCGCCGTAGCACAGCGGGATGTGGCGGATGAGGTTGCCGTCGGGATGCAGGGGCTCTGCGGCGAACGCCTTCTCCGGGTCGGTGACCGGTTCGAGGACCTCGTACTCGACGACGATCGCCGCCGCGGCGAGTCGGGCCGTGTCGGGGTGGTCGGCGGCGACCGCGGCGATCGGTTCGCCGTGATGGCGGACCAGTTCGGAGGCGAAGACGGGGCGGTCGACGACCCGGCGTCCGTACGCCCCGTCGCCGGGGACGTCCTCGTGGGTGACGACCGCACGTACGCCGGGCATCCCCGCGGCGCCCGTGGTGTCGATGGACAGGATGCGGGCGTGCGGGTGCGGGGAACGGAGCACGGCCGCCCAGAGCAGTCCCTCGGCCCAGAGGTCGGCCGCGTACGGGAACGTGCCCTCGGTCTTGGCACGGGTGTCGGCGGGCGGCAGCGAGGCGCCGATGCCGAGTACGGGCGGCTCGGCGCCGGGGCCGTCCACCGGCGGGATGGTGAGCGCCGTGTGGGTGGCGGTGGCTGCGTCGTTGCTCACGCCATGCCTCCGTCCTGCAGATGGGGCTGGACACTACCGGCACCCGGCGCCGCCTGGTGCGGGATGCGGGCCTCGGCGGAATGCGCATCCGCGGACGCGGTGGCGGCGCCGGGCTCCGTGGCGGCCTCGGCGCTCGCCTCGCGGCCCGCGATGACCTCGTTGACGGCGTCCATGACGCCGCGGTAGCCGGAGCAGCGGCAGAGGTTGCCGCAGAGCGCCTGGCGGGTCTCCAGTTCGCTGGGGGCGTGGTTGCCCTCCAGCAGGTCGTGGATGGTCATGGCCATGCCGGGGATGCAGAAGCCGCACTGGACGGCGCCGCAGTCGGCCAGGGCGCGCTGCACGTCGGACGGCTCGCCGTCGACGGCCAGGCCCTCGACCGTACGGACCTCGCTGCCCGCCGCGGTGGCCGCGGGGACCATGCAGGAGGCGACGAGGCGGCCGTCGACCTGGACGCTGCAGGCACCGCACTCGCCCTGCGAGCAGCCGTCCTTGGCTCCGGCGAGGCCGAGGCGCTCGCGGAGCACGTAGAGCAGGGACTCGCCGATCCAGGCGTCAGTGACGGGGCGATCGGCGCCGTTCACACGCAGGACGTAGGAGGCGGAGGGGTGCTCGCTGGGGGTGTCGGGGGGCGTGTCGAGGGGGGCGTCGAAGGCGCTGTCGTGAGGGGGGTCGAAGGCGCTGTCGTGAGGGGGGTCGAAGGCGCTGTCGTGAGGGGGGTCGAAGGCGCTGTCGTGAGGGGGGTCGAAGGCGCTGTC